>JAGPDK010000508.1 GCA_018057605.1 Kofleriaceae bacterium
CATGAATATTATCCAGGATCGCATGCGCGGTGCTCGACCCCAGCGCACCCCGGTCGAAGTCATCATCACCGTGCCACATGCCGGCTTGCACGGTTCCTCGGAGCCTTCGGACCTCGCCATGATGGCCGACGGCGAAATCATCGCGGCTTCCACCGCGCGACGCTTGTGCTGCGATGCCAGCGTGGTGGTTGCCCACGGCGACGCGCAAGGCGTGCCGCTCTCGGTTGGCCGCAAAACCCGCACGATTCCAGCCGCAATCAAGCGTGCACTTTTGCTACGCGACCGCACCTGCCGTTTCCCGGGATGCACGCACAGCCGCTATGTCGACGGCCATCACATCGAGCACTGGGCCAATGGTGGCGCAACGGCGTTGGCGAACCTCATGTTGTTATGTAGTGCTCACCATACGCGGCTGCACGAAGGTGGCTGCCGGCCAAAGTTGGAGCGACCGGCGAACGCGGGGCGCGGGGTCGAAGCCAACGGTGCCCATGGCTGGAATTTTTTCGATCATCGCAACCGAATCGTCGCCGCACAACCAGCTCGCACAAGATCAAGCGACGTTGGTGCGCGACAAGGCCTCGCGGTCCTACAGGATGCGCATGCGGCTCGCGCGATTACGGCTACGACCAACACCTCGAAATGGACTGGCGAACCGATCGACTACGCGAGATGCATCGACTATTTGGTGTGATGCGCAGCGGTCGAGCAAGCAGCCAACACCGGAAAGTCAAGCGTTGGTAAACCTGCGGAATGATCGTCGAACCGGGGACGAATGCGCAGCGGGCAAGTCCCTGGACAGTAAGAACGCAGCGTTACAGTTTGCGCGCAGCGGCAAGGAACGTGCGGTAGCGCATGGTGGCACGTTCATGCACATGAATCGCCCATTCGGTTTCGCCGGTACCGATGCAGCGCAACCCTAGGTTACCAGGGTCTTGCGGTCCTAAAATGCGCTCAAGCTCGGCCTGCGACGAGCCACCGAGGGGGCCACGCTGAGTGTGCCCGCCGATCCATGATTCAAACGGGGTTGCCACCGGGCTCCAATCAAACGGCGATGCAATCACTGCGTGCCCGCCGGAGTTTAACACCCGCGCAACTTCACTCAGGTGATTGATCGGATACGCCATGCAATCAATGAGATTAAGGCTGAGTGCACCCTGGGCCATGCCTTGCGCAAACGGCAACGCGGTGGCGTCACAGGCCCACACGGCGATGCGTTCACGGATGTTGGCAGGCAAGTTCACTTCGACTTCCCGTCGGTCATAGACCACGCCGACCCGTCGCAGATCGTAACGCACCGTCCCAGTGGCCAACAGGTCGGCAAATGCCAGCAACATACCCAAATTGAGATCCAACGCAGCCACCAGGCCGGCACCTGCCCGCACCAGTTCAACGGCACCACGCCCCAGCGAACAGCCCACATCAAGCCAGATGCTCGGCGGGGTCGGGGCTGGGGCCAACGCTAGCGCGGCATGGCTCAGTTCACCAGCACCGTGCGGCGCATCGGCCCAATGGGCATGGGCGTAGGCACCGATGCGATAACGATCGCGCTCGTACACCGAATCAGGCCCGGCGCAATCGGCCAACAGACTCGCTGCGTACGACGACAAATCGTGGCGTTGCAGCAGCGCTGGCAGTTGGTTGCGCACGACTTCGCGCACATTAGCCATAATCAACGGAATGCCGTCAAAAATCGGATACTCAAACTTGCAGTTTGAGCAACTCAACGCGCCTTCAACTATGCGCGTCGAATCACCGCGTTCGACGTGTAAAATCCGCAGGCGAGCTTCAGGCGCGCCGCCAAGGAGGCACACCGGGCAAATCGGTTTTAGTAATTCAAGATGTGAAAGTTGCATGCCACCGCAAGCTTACCCGCCAATGTCGACATCGGTCGAACACGGCGGGATAATTTTGCCCGTTGGGCTTGGAATTGGACCAACACATGTTGGCCAAGACACCATGTCGCCTTGGCGCGCCGCCGGTTTACCATTGATCATTACCGACGTTGAACCCATCGCAACCATGCCAGGACCGGCAGGTATGCATGGCGCCAATCTACAAATCTCGGTCATGGAGGTAGCGGTTGCGGCCGCAAGATTATTAATGATTACATTGGGCGAGGTCGCGCCAACAATCTGAAACGGCTGCGGCGGATGCGGCACCGGCACATTGGGATGGATCGGCGCATGGCAATGCGGCGAATTGTGAAGCACTTTGTCGGTCATTCGGGCCGCGGCTGGCATGCCCTGATGCTACCGCATTTGCAGCGCCTGCTGGGCTTTTTTTCCAGCTATGGCAGGCGACGCAACGGCAATGCTAATACCGCAGCAATACGTCACTAAACAGAAACGGCCAATGAATGATCCCAAAAAACGCGCTCATACACGCGCGGTGGGTTGAATGCCGGCGACTTGCCAGTTGAAAGTCGCGCAGAAGGGACGGGAACGACCCTTGTTTGATCGAGGCTAACCAGCAGCTTTGACGCTTAGTCAAAGCGATGCTGGTTAGTTCAACCAAATCTTCTTGCCCTTGATGCGTACGTCGGAGGGACTATCGAGTTCCAGCTCGCCATCAGATTTGATTTTAAGTTCGCCCTTGCTTTCGATGGTCGTGGATTCGCTGGCTTCGACTTTAAAATCTTTGCATTTGATTTGCAGCGACTCAGCGGCATTGAGCTCAACTTTGACCCCGTCGAGGGATAACACCGGACCTTCGGCCGTCAACTTGATGCGAAGTTCGAGCTGGCCTGACGCGGCGCGAATTTCCACTGCTTGTTGCCCCGCGTGTTCGACTACGGCAACCTGTCGCCCGCCGTCGAGAAACATCCGCCGTTCGTCGCTGGTAGTCTCGGTTTGTTCAACGACGCTGGGGCCGTGGCCCGGTTTGTCGGCGTCGTCGTCGCGTTGATCAGCCATGTTGCTACGGTAGCACGAGGTCACGTACCGGCGGCGTAGCAACCTGCATTTGCACCACTGCCGCGCACGCGACCGACTGGCCCCAGGCTTGTAGCGCACGGGCCGCACCGTGTTGCGGCATCTGCACCAGGACGTCGTCGCGCATGGCGGCAAGCCACGAAGTTACGTCGCCCCAACCAGACGGCGCGGCCGGATGCGGCGGCAATTCGCCAAGGCGCCGTAATGCGCTGGCTTTGCACGCCGCGCCGGTACCGGCAAAGGTGACCTCACCAAACGCGATCGGCTGTGCCGTAGCGTGGCCCTGCATCTGCGCAAAGCAACGCTGCAGCGCAGCATGCAAGGGTGGCGCGTTGAGGACCTCGGCCCAAGCGTCGCGATGACCAAAACAATCGAGCGCAAGATGTGCCGCCGCCCGCAGTTCCGCCGCAGTACGTTCGCTAGGTTCAGCATCATGCACGATGGCCGCAACCAGCGGAGCCAACGCGACCATGCCCAGCACGTCCCACCACACGGTTTCCACGCTATCAACTAAGCCGCGGGCTGCGACCCAAATTTCAACGAGCGTTGGCGAGGTACACGCTGGCAACGCGGCCGTGAGCGCCAATGCCCGGCGATACGCTACGCCTTGGATCGGGGCTGTTAGTTGATCAGCAACAGCATCGAGCTGCGCTGCCCGCAGTAACGCAACGTCGAGACCTTGCGCGACGATGTCGGCGTGTTGCGGAAACCCAGGCACATCGGCATAGCACAGTAACTCGTCGAGGGCCTGGGCCGTGTGACTGTTGGTGGGCAACGCTGCGCGCCACATGGCATAACCCTGCGCGACGGTAATCGAGCATGCCGCGACAGCAGCGGCATCGTACGCAGACACTGGCGCGGTGAGGCAATCGGTAATCGCTGACGGCTCAATCGCGTCGACTGGCGCCAGCAGGATAACGCGCGCAGCATCATCAAACGGCACTACCAACGAACGCGGGCACGCCACGCCGGTAACCGCGGCGGCCACCTGCACGGCCTCGTGCCGTTTCGCGGGATCTTGCTGCACCGCCAAGGTCAGCGCGGCCCAGCACAAATCGCGCGTTGCAAACGCGCGTCGATGATAGCTGGCAAGTTGCTGTGCAACCCGCGCCACCGCAGCCGCGACATCAGCGACCGCGATGGGGGCCGCGCCGCGCTCGAACAAAACCGTAATCGCTTCGACTTGCGCCTGTAGCACACCGCGTAGTTCAACGTCACCAAGCAGCGCCGCAACGGCTGCGACGCCACGCCAAACGTCAATACGAGTCGCCGCCCAATGCGCAA
>JAGPDK010000509.1 GCA_018057605.1 Kofleriaceae bacterium
ACCAAGCCACACGCTGACATGGTCCGCATAATCGCAGTTGCATCTTGCGCCGAGGTACCGGCGAGGGAGGTCGCGATGCCGCTCACCGTGCGTCGGTCGACGCTGAGCCAGGCTCGCACACCATGGCCGCCGCATAACGCGCTGGCTGGCGTTAGCGTGCTTCGCAGCCCAGCTACGTCGGTGGCCTTCCAGCCTGGCAACACCACCAACGAAACAGCGCCCAACACCGATTGTTTCCGCCCGGTTGAGGGATCGTTATCAATGGCGAAGTTGCTGCGTGCGAAGCGTCCCGCAAAAGACCAGCGCGGAAACACGGGTACTGGTACGTGCAACCATGCCGCGCTGGCCCAGGCCGTGACATCGCCGCGGCCAGCGACACCAAGGCCACGCACCACTTCGACACCTGCTGCACCAACATCGGTCACCAACATCGACGCAGCACCAAATCGATGATCGCGAGCCGAGCCTGGCCCATACGAACCATCGCGCCCCATTGCTGCTAACCACAACCGCGCCGGTTGTTGAGCGATGTGGCCGAGTGGCACCGTTGCATCGAGCATGCCGATCGTATTTTTGCCAGTGTTGCGCTCTGCGAAGTTACGCCCCTCACCGTTCACAACTGCGAGGGTGGCGCGCACCGGGCCAAGTTGACCACTAACCACGGCGCCAAGGTCACTGCTCCATTGATATAGATCACTCTCACTCACCGAAGCGACTAACGGGCGCAGGCCAGGATCAGCATCTAACCCTTGCAACCATGGATCTGCGACTAAACCCACTTCGCCGTGCAGGCTTGCGCGTGCAACTTTCCATTGGCCGGAAACCCGCGCGCGTTTGACTCGCAGCACCAAAGAATCACCGTCGACGCCAAAACCACTTTGTGGCGTGATCGACCGGATTGCTTCGAGCCGTAGTTCGCCAAACGCTTGGGCCGTTGCATGGCCACCCGCGCGATCGGCATTGGATGCAAAGCCGACTTGCAAGCCAACTTCCGCGCGACTCAAGGCCGCTTCACTGCGACGCGCATCACCTGCGCGCAATTCAAGACCATGCGCAAACATTTCAAACTCTGCCAATGCAGCAACACCGCGTCGACGCAAGCCGTGCGCAGCGTCATGGCTGGGCGGTACCGCAGCGACGCTCGCTGGCTCCAGCGCCACTGGCACAGGGGCTGACTCTTGCGCGACGGGCGAATTCACCGGTGCTGCGTCAGGCGTGGTTGGTGTTAGCGGTTCACTCGGCGCATCTGCCACTGCGGCAGCGTCGGGCGTTTGCGCCTGCACCGAACCAGCAAACGTCAAAACCATCAAGGCAGGTACTACAAACTTGGCAGGGTTCACGGCAGTGGTCCTTTCGCACTCATCACACACTCAGTAAGATCGCTTGAGCTGGCGTCGAAAAAATCTTGCCGCGCCCTCGGTGCGTACGCGGCAACAAAAGCAGCGAGTTCGTCACCAAAATCAGCAGCGTGGCCCATTAGCAACGGAGCAATCACGGTGTGGCCACGAACTCCGGCCGCCGTTGGCGCTTGACCATGGGCGCGGGCCAGCAACTGCCCCATCACATTCGCAACCCGGATGATTTGCGCTCGTCCTGTCGCGCCTTTGTCGAGCAGCGCAGCAAGGTCACTTGCGCTCAAGCCGCGTTGATAGCCCGAGCGACTCACTACGCGATACGATTGTGGCCCGAGCTGCGCCCACCCCAAGAGTGGATCACCGTTCGGGTAACCGTGCGCCTGGCGCTGGCCGGTTGCAACCCGTTCACCATTGGAGTGCCACGGCAAAGGAGTGAAGGTGGTTGGTTGCGCAACAAAAATTCCATCGCGCGATTCTTTGATTTCCGCCAATAAATCGTCGTCAAGCGCAGCCGTTGAGCCTTCGAGCAACACGTAATAACGCAGTGCTGGATAACTCCCGACACCAGCGCCAAGCCGGCGGCGCATCCCCTTGATGGTAGTCGCTTCCGGAGTCAGTGGTGGCACGGTGGTCAGGCGCCATGCTTCAATGATGGCAGGCATCGCAGCCTCGGCCGGCGCTCCCATGCCAGTTAATTCGTCCTCCACCACACCGTCATCTGCCGCTGGCTCTTGCGGACCAAACCCCATGCGCCGCTGGCCATTAACTACCGGCGCAACTTCGGTCAAACGTCGCAGGGCATCCCCATCGCGCTGGGCCTTTTCCAGCAGCTTATCAAATAGTGGGTCAATACCCATACGGACGACGAGTGGCGTTGCACCGCTAGCCAGCGCCGTCATATGCTCCACATAACCAGTTGCTACCGCGTGACTGACATCGGTAATCAAGCTCTGATCTAATGTCGCATTCGGCGCGGTGGCTGCAGCGACAATGGCCAATGCCAGGCGGCGCGCGTCGATCCAGTACGGCGCATAGCCGTTAGCGTCAAGATCGTTCCAATCCACAAACATCGTGCCATCACTAGCGCGAAAGCTACCGAAGTTCTCAACGTGTGGATCGCCGATGACACGGACATTACTGCTTGCGAAATCACCAAAATCGGTCGGCAGATTCCACGGCGTCGGCCCGGTGGCGTCGGCCCAAAATAACACCGCCGTGCCGCGCAGCCATTCATACCAGCCGCGCTGCATCTTGGTGAGTTTCATCGACACCGTCGCTGGGTCACGCGCCAACCACGCCTGATTGTCGACAGCCAAGCTGGTGCACACCAGCGCAGCTCGGTGATCTGCGTCCGGCCGACTGCACCCAATCACCAGCATTACGCAAAGCCCAAGACGGGCCGGGCTATCAAAATTGCAGACCTTCATGGCCCGTGATTCATCGCATAGAGCCACGCCAATGTGACAGCACGGTGGCAGCTAAATCCCGGCTTCGTTACGTAGCGAAATTCACGCGGCAGATCTGTGGCAGTTCACCGCGACTTCACCAATTCGTCACGCAACGCTGTCTTGATTGTCACCAGCGCGCGGCAACTTCCACCCATCGGAGTTCCCATGCGCAGCATCAACACTACATTCGCGCTCATCCTTATTTGCAGCAGTGTCGTCCCGGCACTCGCTGCCGATAGTGGACCATCTACACCTGTCGCGGCGTCGCCTGCACCGCCGGTTGCAACGCCGCCTGCGCCCGCACCGCCCGCGCCGCCCGTGCCGCCCGCGTCGACAGCGCCCAGCAGCACCGACGCGCCAGCTGCTCCACCTGCCCCGGCAACCGATGCAGGCGCAACGGTCGATCAACCGCAGGCCCCTGCGCCAAGCGATGTGCCAGCCCCGCCCCCACCGGTATCGGGCACCGAAAGCACCACCGGGACGGATGAAGCTACTGCGGTTACACCCGCCCTGCCCGTCGGAGTTCACGGCATGTTGCTCGATGAATCAACCGGCGTTGGCCTGCCCGCAGCGACGATTACGGTGCTTGGAACCAGCAAACAAACCGTGATTACCGAGCTCGATGGTAGCTTTGTGATCAGCCTGCCGCCGGGCAAATACGCGCTCAACTTTTTCACACCGCTATATGATGCCAAGACCGCCACGGTTGAAGTGCGCGCCGGTGCATCGACCGAATTGGCCATGAGCCTTGAGCCCAGCGCTTCGTCAGAAGAAGTAATTGAAGTACGCGGCAAGCTCGACACCCGCACGGAATCTGCGGCCCTCGCGGTGCGGCGCGCCGCAACGGTAGTTTCTGACGGTGTGAGTTCGCAGGAAATTTCCCGCACCGCAGCGTCGAACGCCAGCGAAGCGATGAAGCGCGTTGTCTCCGTCAGTATCCTCGACAATAAATATGTAGCGTTGCGCGGCTTAGAAGGACGCTACGTCACCACGTTGCTCAATGGCATCGTGTTGCCGAGCACCGAACCTGACCGCAATGCGGTGCCGCTCGATTTGTTTCCGACCTCGTTGCTGGCCAACCTCACGGTGTACAAAAGTTACGGAGCCGAACTGCCGGGCCAATTTGGCGGTGGCACGTTGGCGATTGACACCAATTCGTTTCCGACCAAGTTTGAAGCCAAAGTTAGTCTAGCCACCTCGGCCAACACCGCCACCATCGGCCAGCAAGGCTTGTTTTCGACCAGCCGCGGCACCGCGGGCTACTTCGGCTTTGATTCCGGCAACCGCCAATTGCCCAATGTTGTACCGACTAACCAGGCGGTGCGCGGCATGACGGACTCGGAGATGACCACCATTGGCCAATCGTTTCGCAACGACTGGGCACCGACCGAAGGCCAAGTAT
>JAGPDK010000510.1 GCA_018057605.1 Kofleriaceae bacterium
CCTATACTTTGCATGGTCGGTTTCCTCTCTTTTTGTGGTTTCAACTCCACAACCATTGTGACCTGCTTCTGCAGTGATCACGCTTAGTAGGAAGCCGGCCATTTCATCTATTCTCGGGAATCGAGTTCGCGCTCGATTGTCAATTGCAGCATGAAGCGCCGTCCAAACGATCGCCGCTTCGTCCCTCGGCAATACCACTTCAAACTTCACCATGCCGTTATCGAGACTTCGTCTGGTCACCGTGCGCTGCGCTGCAACTTGCGCCGCCGTCATCGCTCCAGCTTCTGCCCCGTGCGCTTGATCATATGCCTGCACGTTTGCGTACGAACGGCACAATTTGTCGAGATTCGACGCTGGCATGCGTTTAGCGTATGCGATCCAGAGCGCCTCCTTTTCAGCCGTCGCCACCCGCGTAATCGCCCGGGCCTGCGAATACGACATCGCGCCGAGGCGCAATTGCTCGTCGACCAGCGGCAGTTCAGCGAGCTTGCGTGCAACCCGCACCCGCTCGCGTGCTGTGTGCAAATCCCAACCCACCCGCCACGCCAACCAATGCGCACACGACAGCGCGCCGTGCACATGCCAGCCCGAGGCAATATCGAATTCACGAATTGCCGTTAACAGCCGATGCATCGCAGCGTCGATATGCGCTGACATTTCGGCGATTTGTTCACCCAGCGCATCGACGTCGATGGCCACCTTCACCTTTGCACCATGTTGCATGTAAATACTCTATCACCTGATTTTTCGACGCTGTGAATGGCTCACTGTGCTGCGAAGTGTCAGTGTAATGAAAGAAATTCACCAATGCAGCCTATCGGTTCGCGCCGTGCACAAGGCAGCGCTGCACTAGCTATTTGTAAGCGATCAGCTAGCACGACGATTCTTGGCCGAGAAATCACGTCAACATAAATCGAAAAGATTGTTCCATTTTTGTATAAAAACTGAAATCCGAAAACCGGACGAAAATCCGAAAACGCCGACGATACCAATCAGCGCATTCACATCAACAACTATCGCCAATTCAAGTCACGCGTTCGCCCGCCGACCCGCACGCCGGTTGCTCACTGCGCGCAAAGCTACCCACCGCTATCAAATACCGCAACCAACCCGCGACGCGACGGCGGCGCATCAGGCAACGCGCGAGCACCAACCTCCGCGGCCGAGCGGCCAGCCGCTGTGCGCTCGCGCAAGCGCCACCTCGCGCCCTCCGGAGCCGCTGTGAGCCGACCGTTCCGCCGACCGTTCACTTGGCTGCGCTGCCGGCTGGCTGGCTGCGGCATCACCAGAAAGTGCCAACGCCAAAAATACGTTCGCCCTACGCTTATCCATTCGTTTCGTCACCGAACCAACCATGAGCAAATCATGTGCCAGCGTCAACGGGGCTCGCCTGCGGCACCGCCAGCCGTTGCCTGGTGTCGAACAGCGTTCAACAGTGCCTGCGACGCCTTAGGCGAAATAGCCGTGTCGCGGTGAAGGTGCAAAGTCCACACCGAGCGTCGACAATCTACCGCTTTGCAGTCACCGAACCAGCATTGAACACGTTGCAAAAATATCCCCCAACCCCGGGAATCGACTATCATTATTATTGATGTTTGTAGAGCTGGTACGCACGCTGCGCTTGGGGCTACGGCCCCACGCGCGCATGGGTATTGCGACCACGCTCGCAGCGCTTGGCCTTTGGCTGATGCTCGGCCTTGGCGTGCCGCCGGCACTCAACACAATTATTGAACATGGCTTCTACCAACAACGCGGGGCCCGCCCGATCGATGCACGCACCGTGTTGGTACGGATCGACGACGAAACCGTAGCGCAATGGGGCCCACCACCATGGACCTGGGCGCAGCTGCAGTCACTCGTCACTCCGATTTTGGGCGATCGACCTAGCCATGTCGCGTTGCTCGACAGTGGCCCGCTCATTTTGCCGTCGAGCGTGGCACCAGCCGCCGTGACCGCAGCGCAAAATTCCGGGGTGTTGGTGCTGCCGCACCAATCGGAATGGCAACGACAAAGTAGCGTTAGCCGTGTCGCCGGCCGGGTCACGGCGGATTTCTTCGACGCGCAGGGCCTCGCCACCCCATTTGCACTGTTACTTACCAACGTCAGCAATGCACCTGCGCCACGCCCGTTGATTGTCAATTTCACCACGCCTGAAGCCTTGCCCACCCTGTCGGCGTTGCACGTGGTGCGGCGCGAAGTGCCGACCGGATTATTTGCCAATAAGTTGGTGTTGATCGGCCTTACTGGCCACTACGCCCCGAGCAGCGTTGAAACGCCGGTTGGCAACTTGGCACCAGCCGCCGTTTTGGCCCATGGCATCAGCGCGGCCGCAGCGCAGCACGCCTGGCACGTGGTACCGAGATGGCAGCAATGGGCTGCGGTTGGTTTGCTGATGCTGCTGATGTTGCGGTTGCTCGCGCGCTTGCGCTCAAGCTGGTGGATCGCGTTGTCAGCAGGCGGGGTGTTAGGGCTGGTACTGGTAGCTGGCTACTTGCTGTTTCGTTCCGCGATTCTGATCGATAGCGGGGTGCTGCTGTGCGCCACGTTGAGCGCCACGCTGGCGGGCTTACTCCTTGAACGCAATGAAATGGGCCGCACCATCGATGCCACCCGCCCGGCGTTCGCCAACACCGTGCCACGGTCCGAAGATCCACAAGCGCTGATCGCGAGGTTTCATCAAAGCGCAGCGCGATTTTTGCGGGCCGACACATCATTATGGGCCGACCTGCCGCTTGGCGGTTGGCACTTAGAGATTCGCAATGCCACTGGCGCGCACGCTAATACCATCGTCGAAAATCGCCGCGATATTCGACGCAGCCCGTGGAGCGAAGCCTATTTGGCAATGCAGCCAAAGTGGTCCAATCGAGAATTTTTCCAAGACGTCGAGCCCGGCCAAACCCTACTCGTGCCAGTTGCGAGCCATGGCCGCCTCATCGGCATTTTTGTGTTCGTTGTCACCGCCGAATTGCGCGAAGGCGCGCTGGCAATCATGGAAGACATGGCCGCGTCATTGGGCATTCAACTCGCAGCGGCAGCCCGCCCACTGCCAGCCACCAGCCATGCCACGGCCCTCCTTGACCAACTGCAAGATGCCTCCCGCGCGGCGGCGGCGCTGCGCACCCAGCATGCCGAAACCATCGACATCGTGCACGACATCCCCGTCGGTATTGTGGTGGCCACGACGTGGGGTCAGATTCGCAGCTACAATCCGGCCATCTTAGTGTTCGCCAAGCAGTGCGGCATGACCTTAACCCCGGGGCACACATTCGAAGAACTCGTGACCGCGCTCACCGCCAAGTCGCCCGATCAAGTCCATGACCTGTTGCGCGATGTCGCGGTCGATGGCGCGCCGCAGCACCTTACGACGCCGAGTCGAGCGCAAATAACGTTGGCCCGCCATGGTGGCTCAGGTGAGCTAGCGTATCTAAGCCTAACCATGGTGCAACTAATCGAAGCCGCGCCGAAATCCGAACCATTGGCGCCAAAGCCTGAGGTTGGCCAACCACCAACGACGAGCACCCCGACCAAGACTCGGCGCAAAGGTCCACGCGTCAAAGCGTAACTCCGACCATGTCTCACAACGTCTTGCAGCTATTTCCCGACCGAGGACTAGATCAATCCATCTTGATCGCGGTGCTCATCGGGGTCTACGTGCTGTTGTTCTTCTGTGAATTCTTCGGTTGGGGCTGGGCCGGCTTGGTGGTGCCAGGCTACCTGGCGTCGGTGTTTGCCGTTGCGCCGCATGCTGGTTACACGATTTGCCTCGAAGCCATCCTGACGTTTGTACTGAGCCGCTTGGTCAGTGACATCTTGTGCAAGCTCACCGGGTGGAGCGCCTTTTTTGGCCGCGAACGATTTTTTCTCATCGTGATGGTGAGCGTCTTGATTAGGCAAAGTTGTGAACTTTGGTTTGTGACGGCCGCCTTACAATCGGTTGATGGCGTGCTGGGCACCCGGCTCGCAGCGTTTGATGATTTTTCGTCGATCGGGTTAGTGTTGGTGCCGTTGCTGGCCAACATGTTCTGGAAATTAACGCTGCCGCGCGGCGTATTTCAGATCGGCATTTCCGTCGCCATTACTTATTTCTTCCTGGCGGTGGTGTTGTTGCCTCATACCAATCTGTCGTTTGCATCGTTTGAGTCAACCTACGAGGACGTCGCGTTGGATTTTCTTGGTTCGCCTAAGGCGTACATCATTT
>JAGPDK010000511.1 GCA_018057605.1 Kofleriaceae bacterium
GCCCAGCCCAGCCCAGCCCAGCCCAGCGCTAGCCGCCAGCCCGACGATTACGCAAAATCCCAGAATCCGCGCCAGGTTGCCGTTGTCTCACCTCGATACAGGTATGATTCGACGGCCTCGCTACTGTGGCTGTGCTTACGCTGGCCCCCGACCTTCATGATCGATCTCGATAAAGCATTACTACGCCGGCTGCGCGACCGCGACGAACGCGCGTTTCGTGAATTGGTAGACGCGCATCGCGATCGGGTTTTCAATATTACCTACCGTATGCTCGGCAACCGCGCCGAGGCCGAAGACGTCGCACAAGAAGTCTTCATTGCGGTTTTTAAAACGATTGATTCGTTTCGTGAAGAAGCAAAGTTCTCGACATGGCTGTACCGCGTTGCCGTCAATCATTGCAAAAATCGCATCAAGTATTTGGCCCGCCGTCACGAGCGCGATCGCGATGAACTTGATGAAGCCTCGCCGTCGGCGAATAACGCCTCGTTAGGGCCGACCAAGGGCGTGCGCCCAGATCGCGCCTTGGAAGGCGCGCAAATGGAAGTCTTGCTGCAAGAAGCCATTGCGTCACTCGACGAAGAACACCGCGCTGTGGTGATTTTGCGCGACGTGGAAGAGTTATCAATCGAAGAAATCTGCGACATTACCGGCCTGCCAGACGGCACCGTAAAATCGCGACTGCATCGCGCCCGCGCCGCGCTGCGTAAAAAACTCGCGCGTCATGTTGAAGGGTAACCCGGGCTACTCATGAGCAATGACAACTCAACAAATCCTGGCGCGAGCGACGAACTGACCGATGACGAAATCGGAATATTGTCAGATTTCCATGACAACGCGCTTCCCGTCGACAAGATCAAAGAAGTCGCCGCCTTGATCGCTCAAGATGCGCGCTGGCGAGCTGCGAGTGAAGAATTCGTCGCGACCAAACAAGCCTTGTCGGGTTTACAGAAAGCGCGCGCGCCGGTTAGTTTTGCCGAAGACCTCACCAACACAATTCATCGACGGTCTGGTGGTGCCTTTTTTGGTCGCCGCGCATTTGGTGACCGCGTGCCGTTTGGCGTGCTGCTAGTGATCGGTATCATCCTTATTGTTGGTGTTGCGATTATGCTGTGGTCATCACAAACCGGTTCACTGTCGAGTCGCCGCACGAACACGCCAGCCGAACCGACAGGTGCTGATCAATTGCCGCGACCGTAGCGCGCGATTCTCGTTGCACGTCTCGAATACACGGCCCAACCGCTAGCCTAACGCGCAGCTTTGCGCGAAACCCCAAGGCATGCGAAGTGACCTGCAATTTGCGCTCGTTGCACTGTCGGCAGTGTTCTTCGTCATCGACCCGTTCGCAAACGTACCACTATTTTTGACCATTACCGGCACGCACACGCCGGCGCAAAAACGCAGCATTGCGATGCGCTCCGCCTTTGCCGCATGGTTGATTTTATGCATCTTCGCGTTAGCTGGTGGCGTCATTTTTCAGCTCTTTGGCATTAGCCTGGGCGCATTCAAAATTGCTGGCGGCATCATGCTGATGCTGATGTCGATCGATATGATGCGAGCCCACACCTCGCCCACCAAAACCACTACTGAAGAACAAGACGAAAGTCGCGCGCGCGATGATGTCGCGATTTTTCCGATGGCGATTCCGATGTTAGCCGGGCCCGGCGCAATTGCGACGGTCATGGTGTTTATGAGTCGCGCGCAGTGGCGACCGATTCCCACCGCAGGCGTGTTTTTTGCTGTCACGGTGACCTGTCTGGTCACCTGGCTTTTGATGCGCAGCGCGGCCTCGGCCGAGCGTTTTTTGCCCAAAACGTTGCTCCGCGCTTTTGAGCGCATCATGGGTTTGCTGTTGGCTTCGGTTGCCGTCGAATTCGTCGCCAGCGGCGTCGCCGATATGGTCAACCACGCCAACCTGCCATAGCGGCCCGCCGCGCGTCGCGTCCGAACTTTGTCGTGAACGCTTACGCCAACAGATCCGCAGCTGCTAACGTCGGGACCAACTGCCGACGAAACAATGCGTAGATAGCACTGCCTACCGGCAAGGTCATGTTGCCGTCGTGCAAGATTGCAAGCACCGGGGATGCGGTCGCCGCCATTTCAACCTGCGGGACATCGTCAGCCTTGCCATCACGCAAGCGTTGTAAAAAATCGATCGCCGCTTCATCAACCCGACGCACAAATACTGCATCAGGCTCACCTGCAACAGCGCTGCGCCGCACCACCCGATCGGCCCGCGCTGCAGCGTGATATTGAGCGAGTTGCAGCATCGTCGGCCGCGTACCTGAGGCAAAATATCCAAGCATGGCCGGACAAATCGTAGCCAACGCACGGGTCGAACTCGCGACGTTGTTCATTGCAAATTCGCCTTTGGCGTAGGCATCAAGCCAATGCAATTGCGACGTTGCCAAATCGACGACAACCGGCATGAACACGCCATTGGCTCCGTCGAGAGCAAAGGCCAGCTCAACCGTGCGCGGGTCAAAATGCAGACCGTGATTGTCATCTCGCAACATCACGCCAGCAGTTGCCCGCTCCAAGTCGCGAAACGGCAAACCGGCATACGCATTCACCACCATCACCGCGTATCGATAACCATTGGCCAGCGCGCGCGCGCGATCAATATCAACAAACTCCGACGCACCGTCGGGCCAAGGCGCGCTGGTGAAGTCACCTGAGCTTTTTGCTAGCGACAACCCAGCCGCATCGGTGGCGGTGAGTTGATAGTACGAGCAAGTGCCGACCAGCTGCCATGCTGCATCAAAAAAACCTACCGACAAATCGATATCGGTGCGCTGGCCGCCTTGCGGCTCGCACCAATGGATAAACAAGCGCAGCGATTTCGCAGCTGGAATAACCACGCTCGATCCACGCGGCAATTGCACGGCGCTGCGGCTGGCCGTGCGCTCATTGAACGGAACAATGATATTGGCTAATTTGTCGTCGATAATGGCAGTTGCGAACCGCGACTTCGCAGCAAAGCGTTGCAGCAATTGAGCGTCGATAGCGGCGGTCAGCGTATGGATCACCGCTGTTGGTAAGCTTGGCCGGCGATCGTCAGGCGGCACTGGTACAAAAAAGTTTGCCTTCGGCCAATACACCCGCGCGGCCAGCGGCGCACCGCGCACGGCGAGGTGCGCTCGCAGCGACACCAATGCTGGGCTCGTCATCGCCGGCAAGGCATTAGCAAATGCTGTAACTGCGTCGGTCGAATCTTTGGCCGTGCGCAAAACATGATCCAACCGACGTACAAACTCACCGGGGCGCTGCGCTACCAAGGCAACGACACCGGAGTCATCACCTTGGCGCAGGGCGGCTTCAACCTTACTCGCCCACGTCGCGAGCGCAGGACTACCGTCGCCACCGTTGCGCAGCGCAGAAAACGCACTCGCCACGTTGGTAAACCGCGTCGCATATTCGCCGGGATGCAAAAACTCGGCGACCCAAATCCAACGAGCTTGATGCCGATGCAGATCTTCAAACAGCTGAGCCACTGGCAATCCGTCGAGAAGTGCCAACACACCTCGCCGCAAGGCCCGCGGCATTTTTGCCATTTTGAATCGGGTGTGCGAGATCTTGACGCTCGTGCTAATGGCCAGCGCCGCCGCTTTCCCAAACCGAGCCTGCGTCGACGCATCTCGCGTCACGAACTTCTCAGTCGCAAGCAGCGCCACATCACCGCCCGAATACGCAACCAGCAAGCGCAGCACATCGGTCGCGCTGGCCAGGTACGGTGTCGCAGCCAACCAGGCACCGGGCACCGCGAGCCGCAGCAAGGCGCCAAAAATGTGCGCAATGTTTTCACGCACCGGCACCTTGGCCGGGAGCCAACTGACTACCTGATCTCGATAGTCCGCGACGATGAGTAACAGTGCGTCAACATCAACCGGTGACATCGCTTGCGAACGCTGACACAGCGTCACGAACAAATCGCGACTAGCGACAGCAACGGTCCGCAATGCGTCATGATTGCCAAGGTCAAGCAACGCAAATGTCGTCGCGGCCGTTGACCGCGTAGATGTCTTGACGGCGGTCGGCAGAAAAAACGGCGAACTGCGGTCGACGGTTGCGTTACAGATGGGGCAGCCGCTGTAATTGCTACCGTCGAAACACACGCTGCAAACCATATGCATGCAGGGATTGAGCACATGAATGGTGCCTGCACTGCCACACAACACACAGCGCTGCGCCGGCTGT
>JAGPDK010000083.1 GCA_018057605.1 Kofleriaceae bacterium
GATTATTGCGTTGGTGAAGCCACAATTCGAAGTGCCACGCGAGCAGGTTGCCGAAGGTGGCGTGGTGCGTGATGAAGGGTTTCGCATGGCGGCGATCGAAAAAGTCAGTAGCTCGGCGCGCGACCATGGCTTTACCGTTGGCCCGTGGATTACCTCGCCGATCACCGGCCCGGCCGGCAATATCGAATATTTGTTGCTGTTGCGCTGTCCGGTTGCCGAAAACTAAGCCTTCGCCGCAAGCAATGGTAGCGTCACGCTGTGCTGCTGCGACCGCTCCTCCTCACTGACCTGCCCCATGCAATTGCGCTGTTACGCGCGGCTTGCGAATTTGATTCGGCCGATATTGTGGCTGAAGAAAAACTGTTCGGTGCAGCGCCCCATACCGAAGGCGTGCAAAGCATCGCAGCGTTTCACCACGCCCAACTTGTTGGCGTCGCTGCCATTGATGGCAATCGCATTCGCGTGTTGGCTGTTGCCCCTGCGGCGCGTGACCACGGTATTGGCACTGCACTACTCACCTGGTGTGAGCAACACGCTCGTGGCGCTGGCCACCCACGGATTTGGGCACTTGGTCAGGCTGGCAATTACTTGGCACCCGGTATCGATACTCGCAATCAACCGACCATTAACTGGCTACACCGTCGCGGTTGGCAAGCAACGTCCGATATCCGGACCAATTTGATCGTCGCAACCCACAATAACCCACAAGTTTCTCCGGTGCGGGTTCGCGCCCTGGCCGACGACGCCGCCACCCGCGGCTATCAAATTCGCCGCGCCCGCCACGATGAAACCCGCCTCCTCGAGGCTATCGCTGCCGAGTTTGGTGGCGCGTGGCCATTCGAAGTTGAACGCGCCTTGCACTGGCAAAGCAACGACCTCGCCGTCGGCGTTGGCGTTCACGTAGCAACCCGTGGCGACGACTACTGCGCCTTCGCAGCCCACAACGGCAACAATACCGGCCTGGGCTGGTTTGGCCCAGCGGGAACCTGGCCGGCACATCGCGGCCATCGGTTAGGCCAAGCCGTGCTGATCGCATGCTTACTCGATGTCGCAGCCGATCACCGCACCTGTGAAATCGCCTGGATCGGTCCTGAACCTTTTTATCAGAAGTCGTGTGGCATCGTTGGGCGCCGCACCTTTGTAGCCATGAAACGCGAATTTACCGAGGACAAACACTGATGCGTGCCATGTTACTTTGTGCCGGCTTAGGCACACGCTTGGGCGAACTCGGCGCCGCCCGCCCCAAACCTATGTTGAAAATTGGCCAACATTCCATTTTGGAATTTGGTATCGCGAATCTGGTTGGCCATGGCATTCGAGATTTGGTCATCAACACCCATCATCTCGGTGACGTGATTCGCAATGAGCTTGGCGACGGGCGCCAGCTCGGCGCGCGCATTCAATATATCCACGAAGCCACGTTGCTAGGCACCGGTGGCGGGCTCAAGCATGCACTGCATTTGCTCGATCCGGATCGCAGCGATGAGCCGTTTATCTCCCTCAACGGCAAACTGATTTTTGATCTCGACATCACCGCCTTAGTCGCGGCGTATCGCACTGCCGATGCGGCTACCGCCACCAAGCCTCACGCCGACGAAGGCCCGGCCGGCGAATTGCTCGGCATGATGGTGGTACGCGCTGTGCCCGACGCCGTGGCGTGGGGCGCCGTCGAGGTGCAGTTTCCCGATCACGTGCGTGGCCGCAATTCGCCCAACCCGCACGGCCCGTGGGTAACCAACGTGCTTGGCAATGGCGCCCATATGTTTTGTGGTGTGCACATCACTCGACCCTCGGTGGTGGCCCGGCTTCCCGACGGTGAAGCGTGCATGATTCGGCAAGGCTACCTACCGTGGCTCAAGGCCGGCGCTCGGGTCGGTGCCTACATCCACGAAACCACTGCCACCGCGGGCTACTTCGCCGAACATTCAACGCCGGAACGCTACCGTGAGTCCGAAGCGTTCTTGCTAGCGGCCGCCGAAACCCATCATCGGTCGAAGTTCGGCACCAGCTCGGTGCCGGGCTCCCCGATAGTCCCGATGCCGTTGCGCTTTACGCCTGGTCGATTGCTTCCTGAGGGGTAGTCCCGGTAAACCAAACCCTGGTCGGCACCTACTGCAAGCGTTACGCTATGCTAGCTTAGCCGGCCATGGATCAGCTCGGCAATTCAGACGTTTGGATCTCACTGCTCTCACTCGCTGCGATGGAAATCGTATTGGGTATCGACAACATTGTGTTCATCACCATCTTGGTCGGTCGAGTCGAAGACTCCAAGCGAGCCTTCGCGCGCCGCCTTGGCATTGGCATGGCCTTAGCGTCGCGGCTCGGCTTGTTGTTCACCCTGTCGTGGATCATGAAGCTGACCAAGCCGCTGTTTACCGTCGCGAGTCACAGCCTGTCGGGTCGCGATTTGATCCTGCTCGGCGGTGGCTTGTTTTTGCTCTTCAAAGCAACGATGGAAATTCATCACAAGCTCGAAGGCACAGATGAATCCAGTGTCAGCACAGGCATGAAATCGGTCACCGCCGTGATTTTGCAAATCGCATTGGTCGATATGGTATTTTCACTCGACTCGGTAATCACCGCGGTCGGCATGGCAGATCAACTCTGGGTCATGGTTGCAGCCATGTTGATTTCGGTTGCCGTAATGTTGGTCTTTGCGAGCGCTATCGGCAGCTTCGTCGAAAAACACCCATCAATCAAGATCTTGGCGCTATCGTTCCTGCTGCTCATTGGCATGATGCTGGTCGGCGAAAGCCTAGGTCAACACATTCCGAAAGGCTACATGTACTTCGCCATGGCATTTTCGCTCGGGGTCGAAACCCTCAATCTGCGCCGCTCGGCCAAAGCCGTGAAGTTGCGCCAACAAATACCTGGCGAGTAAGCCAGCAAAGCTGGCACTACAATGACAGCACTACAATGACAACCTATTCACTCGCGATTAGGACAACGCGCATAACGGCGCGGCAATGCTGCCGTTCATCGCAACCCCGTCGCCGCTGGCGCAGTGCTACCAAGCCTCAGAACGGCACAGCAGTGCTGCCGCCTGATCCCGGCGGTGTGGTGCTGCCCGGCCGAGGTTTGACGCCCGAGCCAGGTTTGACGCCCGAGCCAGATTTGACGCCCGAGCCAGATTTTACGCCGGTCCCAGATTTCGCTGTAACGCCGGAGCCTGAACCCGCGCTCACAACCGCATTGGATCCCGAACCATCAGCATTTTCGCTACCTGCGTCGCTGCCGCTACCAGACGCGAGCCCAAGTACAGTTGAACCACTGCCGCTGCCTTGATCGGTTTGCGCAGATTGCGCTGATCCATCACCCTCAACAACCTGCGCGCTGCTGGCCCGACTCGATCCAGTTTTGCCGTTGACGCGGGTACTAGTACCGCTGCCACCTGACATCTTCAAGCCAACAACAACGGCGATGACAACCACCACGACCGCCAAGCCACCGATCAATAAACGCTGCGATTTCGCCGCCGGCATGTCATCAAACTCTGTCCGGTTAGCGGACCAACCACTAGTGTCCGCCATGAGTCGCTGTGCAGCCGGCATCGCTGGCTGCGATTGACTAGCGACTGCACGTTGGGCGCTGGTATCGTCGAGCGCTAAAAGCTCGGCGTTGCGCTCTTGATCCGACACGCTGGCCGTACCCAACATCGTTGCCGACAACGCTGCCCGGGTATCGGAGGGGTTGGCGGGTTTACGATCACGACCCGGATTACCCTCGGCCACGGCCCGTGGCACGACCGGGGCCGGTGGCTCAATCGCCGGATCACTGTTGAGAAAATCAAATTGCGACTCGGCGGCTGGAAACGGCCCAATACTGATGCGCGTATCCGCGACTGGTTTAGGTATTTCCACGGCCACGTTGTCACGCATCACAAGTAGCGCCGCTTCAAGGGCTTCGCGATTGTCCGCTGCGGTCTGATAGCGATCCACAGGGCTCTTGAGCAACATGCGATCAATCACCGCCCCAAGCGCGCGCGGCACCCCTGGCATCGGCGGTGCCGGCTCGGTGGCGTGCATGGCTACCAGTTCATGTATCGAATCAGAATAAAACGGCAGCCGCCCACTGCCCATGTAATACAGCATGCAACCGAGCGAGTACAAATCGGCCCGGCCATCACACTCCTGGCCAGTCGCGAGTTCCGGTGGCATGAAGGCCGGCGTGCCCATCAACACACCGGCGTTGGTCATGGTTGCTTGGGTTGAATCGGGCGCCAAGGACTTGGCCAACCCAAAGTCTAATACTTTCACCAGGTCGCGGCCCGACGACAACAACATTACGTTGGAAGGCTTGAGATCGCGATGAATGATTTTCATCGCATGCGCGCCTTCAAGCGCATCGCACACTTGCATGCCAATGCGAATGACCCGCTCCGGCTTCAACTTCTTTTCGCTGTCCATGACGTCATCAAGGGTGCGGCCTTGCACCAACTCCATGACCAAAAAGAATACACCGTCGCTGGTTTGCCCAAAGTCCAACACACCAACGGCGTTAGGGTGCGACAACCGACTCGACAATTTACACTCACGCAAAAAACGCTTGATGACTTCCGGGTTACTCACCAGTGTGGGCGTCACGACCTTAATCGCAACATCGCGCCCAACTGAATGTTGATTGGCACGATACACCGCACCCATGCCGCCTTGGCCAAGCCTTTCGGTGATGGTGTAACGGCCTTCTAGTTCTTTGCCCAAGAATGGATCGATGGTGGTCGCTAGCCGCACCAACTTAGTTGCATCGTGGGGACAACGATCTCCAGCACTAAATTGCCGCTCACAGGTTGGGCAATACAGTTCACCGGAAAGGCCGGCGTTGGAAATCATCGTATTACCCATATTACTGTCGCCAGCCCAAGGTCACCAAACCGCCACCATCACGCAGTTTTGCGCCGAGCGTGACCGTAGTTTCTTTGCCTTTGAACATTGTGTACTTGAGCACCATGCCGGTGATTACCGTCGCTAACCCAACACCATACGAGCCAATCACCACGCTGCGGCGCGTATCAAATCGCGTTGACCATTCGTTGTACTGAAGTTCATTTTGGGCATCGCTTGCACGTACTAAATTATCGCGAGCCGATTTGAACCACGTTGCATGTAAGATGCCCCCGATCACGACCAATGTACTGCCTGCCCCAACCACGAACATCGGCACTCGACTGGCCTGCGGGTTCAAACGATCTACGCCAAGACCAACTTGGCCTCCACGGTTACTGCCCGACCCGGTGCCGGTGCCAGCGGGTGATGTTGTCGTCGCACCAGTGGCTGTGCCGTTGCTATCGCCAGTGGCGCCAACCGGCAACGGTACCTGATTCGGATCGTTGGTCGGCGACTCGCCCGGTTTTTTGAGCGACACCGTAATAAACTGATCCGCTTTGTTCTTCACTTCAACGGTCACCGTCGTGCGGGCATAGCCAGGCGCAGTTACCGTCACGGTGTGTGAGCCGAGACCTAAGTGAATCACCCGTGGCCCAAACGCCTCATCCGGCGCGAAACTTGAAACAATAAATTGTGCTGCCGCCTCCGGAGGATCGACGCTTAGCTTGATTGCAGCCACCGGCGCGATTGCGAGCTTTTCTTCCAATTGCTTTTCAGCGGCGTCGAGCCACGTTGGCACTGGATCACTAACGCTGGCATTTTTCCGACAACGCGCAAAAAACACTTCCGCCTGCGGCCAATATTCGCGGCGGGTGTACGCCAGCCCAATCAAACACGCATGCTTGGCACGCGGTAATGCTTTGTCTGCGGTTTTCCATTTTTCGGTCGCAGCCGAAAAATTGCCTGCTTTCGCGAGTGCTTCGCCTTCCGCCACCAACACGTCAACGTCAGGATTTGAAGGATCAGCCATCGCCGAACCCATCGCTGCGCTGCCCACAACTAATCCGACAATAAGTGCAATGGTCCTCACCGCAGATCATCGTAACATTGAAGCCGAACAACTTCCTGTGCAGAGATACCTAGAGTCGCGTTTTTTCGACGACCCAGACGCACTGGTTAACGCCCGGCTACCAGATCACGCTGGTCGAGCGTTGGGTATCTGCGTGTGTTGCGATGTGGGTTTTATCCTAGATGCCGCAGCCGCGCTGAGGTAACATCGCCGTTTGTTCGATGCACTCTGCAATCATCTGACGAACACTTTGTTGCGCTTGCAGCACATCGCGCCGCGTAACGCCAGATCCGTTTGCTAGCTCCAAACTCAGCGCAATAGCGTCGGGAATACCTTCGGCAAGTTTACATTGCTCGGTTAACGCCGCCGCGGCTGCAACGACCGTAGCATCGCTGGCGGAACCGCTGCCGGAACCGGCCGCCGCTGCCCTGCGTTCGGTTGCGCACGCGCACACTTGTTTCACGTAGGCCGCGCAGGCATCGTGGCCACGCGCGATTTCTGCCGCTGGCATCGGCGCTGGACGATCGACAATTTCCGTGGCAGCCGGCGGGCTCGCCTTGCACGCTAGCAACAATACCGTCGCTGCCACGCCAGCCCAACCCGCTACAACGCCAGGTTTCACGCCGGCTCGACCCGCGCCATGACAACAGAAATATTATCGACGCCGCCGGCATCATTGGCAGCGGTAATCAGCCGTTCGACGGCACGATCGAGGTCGCGCTCGGTCCCCATCACTTGCCCGATCATCGAGTCAGGCACCATGCCGGTGAGCCCGTCCGAACACAACATATACACATCACCGATGCGCGGTGTTTCAGTAATGATATCGACCTGGACGCTTTCTTTCATGCCCAACGCTCGAACGATCACGTTTTTGTGCGGCCAATTTTCCGCTTCTTCGACGGTAACGCGTTTCATTTTGATGTAGTCGTTGACCAACGAATGGTCCTCGGTCATCTGCCGCAGTTCGCCATTGCGCCAACGGTAACAACGCGAGTCACCAACATGTCCAACGATCAGCGCGTCGTCGAGAAAGTACAGAGCAACACAGGTCGTGCCCATGCCTTTGAAGCGAGCTTCGCGCTGCGATCGCTCCCAAATCTCAAGGTTAGCCGTCATCACCGAGGTGATCATGCGATTGCTATGGGTGCGCAAATCACGGTCGACCTTGTATGGCCATGTAAGTGTCTGCTGCTTGGCGGTTTCCGTGAAGTGGTCAACCAGCACCTCCACCGCAAGCCGACTAGCCACATCACCACTGGCGTGACCACCCATGCCGTCGGCAACGATGGCTAACCGCTCGTTTTCCTCAGGTAAATAGATGGAGTCTTCATTGTGCTCCCGTTTACGGCCGATATCCGTCGCGCCCGAAAACCGTACCCGAGCGCCATCAAGGGGAAACGAAGTGCTCATAAGCGAGTCGGATAGTACCTCACCCAGAAGTAAAAGAGCTAGTTCGTGTCGATTGACTATGCAGTCAGACAGTTACATCCTTAGGGTGTGTCGTCTGATTCCACAGTGCATGCCATGTGGGGCTATGCCGCTGGTAATCGCTCCGCGATTGCGGTGGTGGCGTGCGCGGTCGCGATTGCAGCCGTTGCCTTTGTTGTCCGGCGCGTGCTAACCAACCGCGCCGACGCCAAAATCTGGGGCGCTCGGCTAAACCTCGACGGAAATCCGACGAGCGGGCGGCCTAAAGCTGGCGGTGCTCGGCGTGGCTGAACTGGCCCGCGGCACCGTCTTCGACCGGCCTTGGGGTAAAACCTTGGCTGCCGTTGGCTTGCGTGGAATCACCGGTCAGATCACCGTCACCGACGGTGATAAAACCTACTGCGTCGCATTTCACCATGGTGCCATCGTCGGCGCGCACTCGCCTCTCGCCTCAGATTCAGCCGTGCGCCTCGCGTTGACATCAACGCTGATCAACTCAACGCATGCGGCCGAAATCGCACGCCGGCTAACTTCTGCACCTGCTAGTGACGAAGTTCTATTGGTCAGTGAGGTCGGCAAACTGAGCCCTGAGCATGCGCTGAAACTTCGTCGGCGCACCATCGCGCAGCACACAACTCGAACCTTCGCGTTGGAATACGGCAACTTCGTGTTGTCGGAAGAAATCACAATTCCATGTTTTCCCGAGGCCAGCGTTGATACCCGTGCGATTATTTACATGGCCGCACGCACCGCGATAACTGAAATCCGGCTGGAAACTGACTTCGAACAATTCCCATTTTCGATGAAGTTAACCGCCGAAACTGTACCGTTGTTAGCGCAGTACGGCTTCACCGAATCCGAACGTGGCTTACTTGAAATACTCAATGCGGGCTCAAGCACGTTGGCCGAGCTAGAATCCGCCCGCACCGGGGTTGAACCACGCACGCTGCGCGCCGTGATCTATGCGCTGGCCTGCACCGGTGCTTTCGAACCATCGTCGGTCGGCCGACCAACCGCGCGCAATTCGCGATCGGCCCCTGGCCTAGTTGCGAAACCCTCCGTTGTTCCAACGGGCCCCATCGTCGAGCGGCACAGCCAACACAGCAACCCCGAACAAATGGCGGCCCGCGCTGCCGCGCGGCTTTCGACTTCACCCGTGCCGCCTGCATCGGCGCAACCAGCGCAACCGACCCAACCAACGCCAGCGCAACCAGCCCCCACCGAGGCACCGGCTAAGCACACGGTCACGCCACAAACGCCGCTGCTGCCCGTGCTGCAAGTTGGATCGCAAACAGCGGTGCATCGCAACAGCGCCCAAGGCACCGCGCCACCCAACACCAACCCCCCACCAGTACCTCCACAAAGTGCCTTAGCGGCAGTTCGAGGCACCGGCGCCATTCAAACCGTCAGTGGTAACTTTGCACCGATCGCCGGGGCAGATCGCAGCCCCGCCCTCATCGCAGCTATTACCGCCCTAATCAAAGAGCGGCTCCACATTCTTGATCGCGGTGCCGACCATTTCGTGTTGCTTGGTGTTAACGAGCAAAGTCCACCTGATCAAATCCGTACTGCATACTTTGCATTGGCACGACAACTTCACCCCGACCGCTTGGCCTCAGCCGGCGTGGTCGAACTCAAACGCGATGCGCAACGGCTATTTGCGCAGATCAACACCGCGTTCGCAGTGCTCACCAACCCTGAAAAGCGCCTGGCCTACGTGCAGATACTACGTCAAGGTGGCGAAGCGGTGGTGCGCGCACGCCAGGCCGAGGCCGAAGCACTGACCCTCCGAATATTGGCGGCCGAAGACGCATATCACCGCGGTGAAATGGCGCTGCGCCGCAGCAACTTCGACGCTGCCATCGCCGATTTCAACGAAGCTATCGCGGCCAACGCAACCGAGGGCGATTATCACGCATCCTTGGCGTGGGCCACGTTCTGTGGTGCCAACGACAAAGCCGTCGTCGAAAAAGCATCGCGCGATGGCTTCATCAAAGCGCTACAATTGTCACCACGGTCGGTTACCGCGCTGCTTTATTGGGGTCGCATGGAACGCATGATGGGCCATGCCAACGTAGCCCGTGAAAAGTTCGAGTTAATTCTGGCCAAAGAACCGCATCACACCGAAGCCAGCTCCGAACTACGCGTGTTAGATGCGCGCGGCGGCACCCGCACCGACGACAAACCCGACAAAAGCAAACCTGGGCTGTTCGGGCTTTTTAAGAAATAGCTGCTGCCCGTGGTCGTCGACAAGGCGCGAACCCAGCAACGATCAGCTTACTGTTGCAGCGCCTCACGCAATGCTTGAATCGCCGCAGCGACCCGTGGCGATGGCGCGCGCAAGTAGGAATCCATCAGCACGCGCACGCGGCCGGCCTTGGTCGCGGGCACGTGCACCGTTTGCCACAGCTGCGGTGCATCATCATGCGAACTCGCATCCGATAGATCGAGAATAACCTCCGGCTGGGCACGCAGCACTTCTTCGAGAGAAATTTTCGGGTACCGCACAGGCGATGTCGCCAACGCGTTGGTTGCGCCAACCACAGTCAATAGTTCATCCAGCCACGAGCCAGGCCCGGCTGCGACCAGTCCGCCTAAGCTGCCGGTTTGGCGGTCGATGATCGCAAGCACGACTGGTCGGGTTGCGTTGGCCGCGCCTCGAGCCGCAGTTTTCGCTTGGGCAATTTGCAGCAGCACTTGGGCAGCAGCGTCGGTTTTTCCCAAGCTAGCACCCACGTCCCGCACTGCAGTTTGCACATCAGCGAGGGTTTGAATTTCACATCGCAACGTCGTGATGCCGGCATCCTGCAAGGCTTCGGCCGTAGCCCGGTGCACATCATCAACCAACACCAAGGTAGGCCGAAGCTGCAAAATTACTTCAAGGTTGGGCGTCAGATACGCTCCAACTTTCGGCAGCTTGGTGACCTCGGCTGGATAGGTCGAATACTGATCGACGCCGACCAGCCAGCCCACCGCACCCACGGCAGCGACGGTTTCGGTGGCCGACGGGGACAACGAAATAAGCCGCGGCTGACCGCTTGGTTGCGCTGCGGATTCATGCCGCTTCGAACACCCGGGCAACAACGCCACCATAGCCACCACAGCCATGACAAGCGCGCATGCGTGGCGGCATGTCGGTTGGGCCTGCACCGTCCAGCCTCGCAGCCCCCAAGCCAACACTGGCAACAAACGCATGGCGCCGTACATACTACACATTGCGCGCCGAGGCGACCACGGATCAGCTACGGCCGCGCGCCGTGGGGCCGCCGTGCTTCAATTCAATTCAAACGTCGCGTGTACAATCGTGATGATGTCTTTTTCCATCGAGGTGACATCATTGTTGCCTTCTTCGGACGTGCTCGAAGAGTTGGCTGGGTTGATATTGATGATACCCATGTCGGCGACCACGAGTTTGCCAAGCGAAGCACCCCCGGCGGATTTCAGAATGTTCTCCGCACGCGACCGGGCGTCTTTGCCAGCAGCGGACAACATCTCCAGTTTGAGTTCACCGAGTTTACTGTAAAAATAGGCCGGCGCCTGCGATTCGATGGTGATGCCTTGTTCCAACAGCGAAGTGACTTCACGCGAAGCGCGCTCAACTTTATCAACGTCGTGGGACCGCACCGTAATGGTTTGATCAACCGCAAAACCGTCGAAGACCTCGCGCGAAGTAACTTCTTCTTTGCCGGTCGCAACGGTCTTGCGGGTTACTTCGTTGTGGGTCAAGCGGTTAAACGTTACCGATTGCGGCAGAATCTCTTCGGCTTTGATGCCTTGTGATTTGAGAAACGCTACGGTGGCTTCGGCGTTCGTACGTAATTTTTTGTACGCCGCAGTGCGATCAAGGTCACTGGCCGAAATATTGGCCGACCATGCAATGGTGTCGGACGTGATGCGCTTTTTGGCCGACCCAGTGACTTCAATCGTGCGTTGCGACGCGACCCGGCCGCGCACTGATTTCCAGGTATTTGCAGCGATCGATGTTGACGTAATGGCCGCCACTGCAAGTCCGAGCACCCCAACAAACCCCAATGCGATTGGCCGGCGTGGCGCTGGTGACGCTGGCAAAACTTCAGCAACAACAAGATTTTTCTCCATGGTCAACGCCCAACGCCGCAGGCCACGGGTTTATTCGCGACCTCGGTATTCTATTCGCTATCGTCGAGCTGATATTTTTGACACAGGCGAATCAGGTTGCGCCGCGACACGCCCAGCGCCTGTGCCGCGCGGGTTTTATTGCCACGCAACGCCACCAAAGCTTCGGCGATCATTTTACGCTCCAACCGTTCCACTGCCTCGGGCAAGGTTTTTGGTGCCTCGAGTTGCTCGGACGCGGCAACCGCTGCGTAATCGCGAATCCGTGGTGATAACAGGTCAGCGTCGATCTCAGCGGCATCGCCTGATAACACCAACAAGCGTTCGATCTCATTTTCAAGTTCACGCACGTTGCCAGGCCATGGGTATGCCAGCAAGCGCACACTGCACTCAGGTGCCAAGCGCTTTGGTCGAGAATCGTCCCCGTCGAGCCGTGCGTGTTTGCGCATGAAGTTATCGACCAGCATCGGAATATCCGTGCGCCGCTCGCGTAGGGCCGGCAACATCACGTTGATTACGTTGATGCGGTAATACAAGTCTTCGCGAAAGGTCCCATGCTCGACCATCGCCGCTAAATCGCGATTAGTTGCGCAAATGATCCGCACATCAACTTTGCGCGTGTCGGTGTCACCAACGCGATTGAAGGTGCCTTCTTGTAGCACCCGCAGTACTTTGACTTGCAGCGTCGGCGACATATCGCCTATTTCATCCAGGAAAAATGTACCGCCATCGGCCACTTCAAATAGCCCGGGTTTATCGACGACAGCGCCCGTAAAAGCGCCGCGCTTATGACCGAACAATTCGGAGTCGAGCAAGTTGTCGTTGAACGCCGAACAATTGGTACCGACAAACCGGCGATTGACGCGCGGTGACCGATGATGAATCGCGCGCGCCACCAATTCTTTGCCGGTACCGTTCTCACCCTGAATCAACACGGTGGAATCCGCGACGGCAAGGCGATCAATCATGCCGTATAACGCCTGCATCTCAGGCGAATTGCCGGTAAGTGCGTCGTAACCGTCACGCGACGCGCGGCGCGGCTGATTCTTCGGCGGTTCGGTAGGGTCACAAGCGCCATCACTGCGGCTGGCCAATAGTTGCGCAATGTCGAGTGCCGCAGGCTGCATCACGGCTTCAAGGACCGCCTGCTCCATCGGCGGAATCACGACCGGCGCAGCACTCCACGGTACGGCGCACAAGCTACCAATAGCGTTACCGCCACATTCAATCAGCACCCGCAATACCGCACCGTCATGGGCCACCGCACGCTCAGTAAGCACCAGATCCATTTTGCGCGCATGCAGCACCGCACGCACATAGCGCAGCACTGGTAAATCGAGATCTGTCCACCAAGGGGTCATGATTGGTAAGTTCGGTAGTGTGACGTGTCGTTGCTTTGTGGGCCAGAGTCTAGGTACGACTTCTGGCCCAAAGTTACCGCGTAGCAAGGCATACCCCGCGTTCGCTACGTCGGCAAATCGACGGTCAACCGCATGGCGGCGCGGGTTTCGTCCCAGGCTTGCTCATCCATGCCCAAGTACGGCACTTCGACGGTGACCACCTCACGGCCGAGATCAACACCATACTTCGATCCAAACGAACCAGGCGTTGGATAACCAATGTCGCCTTTGGCTGGGTAGCCGCACAACGTCGCCATTTGTTCGGCCAAATCGCGCCCCGTGCCATCCCAATTCATCACCCGAAACGTTGCGTGCACGGCGATCAGGCGGGTGGCGCCCACCCGGGAAATCAGCTCCACTAACGCCCGCGTCTCAGGTTGGTCTTCGGCTGCGCTGCCCGGTTTGTAGCCAGGTTGGTGCGCAGCGAGCCAATTGCTAGACGCAAAATTGCGATTTAGATCGACATCATTGGCGTTGTTTTTACTGCCAGCCAACACGCCATCCACGTTCAAACACGGAATGATCCAAGTGTCGCGCCCCGGCGGCCGCTCCAGTAATTCTTCGGATAACCGCTGCAAAATCAACGCCGTTACCGGCTCGTCACCATGAATAGCGCCAAATAAGATCGCAGCGGGTTTCGGTTTTACATAACTCGGCGCAGAAAAATGCACAGCTTCGATGGGGCGGCCCAACACGGTACTGCCAATGATCATTTCTTGATGCAGGCCCATCGGTTACTCGCGCGAGCTCATGGCGGCAGCCAAACCGTAACCCCCAATGGCCAACATCGCGGCGCTTAGCAGCCAACCCAACAGCGACGCCTGGGGTGCAGCTTTCACCACATCGGCAATATGACCGACGACAATCAGCTTGGTTAACGCAGTCACCAAGCCCCACATGATCATCAACCATGCTAGCGGTTTCACGCCGGCCAAACTCGGGGCTGGAATCCAAACTATCAACATTCCAAGGACGGCCAACACAAGCGGCACCAATTGCACCAACGCAACAAGCAGCGCACCGCCCGATGCAGCAAACGCGTTTTTGAACATCAACACCAACGGAATGTCCCCGCCAACCGGGACGAGCAACGGTGCGAGTAACATCAAGGTTCCGACGGTGGTAACCACCCGACCAAGCATTGCGGCAGGGTACGCGTGACGAAACATCAGCCCACCGACAATCAGGAACGGTGCGACAAACATAATTTGCTGCCACTGCGGATCACCATGCAACGTGATCGGATAAATCGTCGCTGCCAGCATCACGGCTGCCGCGATGCCACCGCGCACTTGCGTTGGCATTGGGATCACTGAAAACAGAATTGCAATGATGCCGATGATGGCCGGTAACAACGTCACGATCAACGCGGAAATTTCACCACCGGAAATCTGATCAAAGGTGAACCCCAACGGATTGGCTGACACCGGCGTTACGAACATCACCAAACATAAAAGCCCAAACACCAGCATCACCAGCCGCAGCGATTTTACAAATGGATCGGCATTGCTGCTCATGCGCAATCGCACCGCGGCGGCCTGGGTAGCCTTCACCGGCTGAAACACCGCCGGCGCAAATTGCCCAGCGACGAGCGGAACAGCGCCGGTTGGCTCGGCCCGCTGACCGACTTTTTGTCCCGCCAGCGGCGAAACCATTGGATCTGCTAACGTGGTTGCAATCGCAGCCGCTGCTGGGGCTATGGGAACCAAGGCCGGTGGCGTACTCGGCGCCGATGCACGATTCGGCGGCGCAAACGCCGACGCCGGTGGTGCAAACGCCGACGCCGGTGGCGCACTGAC
>JAGPDK010000512.1 GCA_018057605.1 Kofleriaceae bacterium
CTACACAACAACATGAGAATCGCCGACGCGGTTTCGCGACCGTTGGCCCAGTGATCGATGTGATGGCCGTCGACGTAGCGTCTGTGCGTGCAACCCGGAAAACGGCAGGTGCGGTCGCGCAGTAGTACCGCACGCTTGATTGCGGCTGGAATTGTTCGAGTTTTGCAGCCGACACAGCCCCACGTCCGCGTTTGAAGTCGAAGCAGTGCTCGACATCGCGCGTTGCAGTGGCTTCGATGGTGTCAATGATCGCGCGGCCAGTGCCCTAGCAGGTCGGGTTGCTGCGATGACTACAGTCTTGGTGCGTCGTCGGTGAGGCTCCGTGGCCGTCGTCCGAGTACCGTCGTCGGACTACCGAGTAAGACCTTACGATTGCCACGAATTTTGTTTAAGTGCTGTTAAGTGACTGGCATTGCGGACGTCCGTGGTCCGAGTAAGACCCCCGAAGCAACTGCGGATTTAGTGCGATTAACCTTACGTGACCAGCATAGGGAACGAGCCCAATGTCAGTCAACTGAGAAAATTGCACGAAATAGTTCAGCAGTCTTTGATACTTGCTCGGGCCCGCTGTTACCGGCGCGCGGCTTCGGCAGGCGTGGCAACGTCCATGGTAAACGCATGAATGGGGCCTTTGAGTTCATCGGCGAGTGCTTGGTTGACCAGGCGATGGCGTGCGATCAGCGACAAGCCGGCAAAGCGATTTGACACGATGTGGGCTTTCCAATGGTCTTTGGTCCCCGTCAGATCTTCGAGGGTCACGACGGCATCGGGCAAACTGATTCGAATTTTTGCGATAATGTCGTTGGGGTTCATAGTGGGCTTATCCAGGGTTGGGAGTTGCGGGCGGTTGTTCGACGCGCTGGAGGTTATGGCGCGACGCCCAACGCGCGCCCAACGGTGGTGAACGCTGCGATAGCTTGGTCGATGTCCTCGTCAGAATGGGCGGCTGAAAGCTGCACGCGAATCCGCGCTGCACCTTTGGGCACGACCGGAAAGCTAAACCCAACAACATAAATACCGTGTTCAAGCAACTGCGTCGCCATGTCACTGGCAAGTTTGGCATCGCCCAACATCACCGGCGCAATGGGATGCGTGCCCGGCCGAATCGAGAGGCCCGCAGCCGTCATGCCGATGCGAAAGCGTTGGGTGTTGGCGTCGAGGCGATCACGCAATTCGGTCGATTTGCTTAGCAATTCAAGCGCGGCGATTGACCCCGCAACAATTGGCGGCGCCAAGGTGTTAGAAAATAAATACGGTCGTGAACGGTTGCGCAACAGGTCGACGATTTCACGCTTGCCACTGGTAAATCCGCCCGACGCACCGCCCAAGGCTTTGCCCAACGTCGAGGTGTACACATCGACGCGGTCCATGCAGTTGCGCAATTCTGCCGTGCCGCGGCCGGTCTTGCCGACGAAGCCAGTCGCGTGGCTATCATCGACCATCACTAGCGCATGATATTTCTCGGCCAAGTCACAAATTTGGTCGAGCCGCGCGATGTCTCCATCCATGGAGAACACGCCATCGGTTGCGATCATGCGCAAGCGCTTGTGGGCAGTGGCTTTGAGTTTGGCTTCGAGATCGTCGAGGTCGTCGTGCTCGTAGCGATGGCGCTCGGCTTTGCATAGCCGAATGCCGTCGATAATCGAGGCATGATTAAGGGCGTCGGAAATAATCGCATCGTCGTCGCCCAGCAGGGTTTCGAACAGCCCGCCGTTGGCATCGAAGCAGGAGCCGTACAAGATGGTATCTTCGGTACCCAGAAATTTTGAAATGCTTGCTTCGAGCTCTTTGTGTTTGTCTTGGGTGCCACAAATAAACCGCACGCTCGACATACCGTAGCCGCGCTCGTCGAGCGCCGCATGCGCTGCCGCCACCACGTGCGGGTGGCTCGAAAGGCCAAGGTAGTTGTTGGCGCAAAAATTGATGACTTCTTTGCCCCCTGATCGAATGTGGGCGCGCTGTGGCGATTCGATGGTGCGCTCTTGTTTGTATAATCCGGCGGCCCGGATTTCGGCGATGGCTTCGGCGTAGACCCGCTGGGCTTGCTGATACATGGCCACGAAGATGCGCTAAAGCGCTAGTAAAACGCAACCGTTGCCGGGCTCGCTAGCGTCTGCTAACGCGGGTTACACCACGTGGCAAAATAGTCACGGGCAATGGTTTGTGGGTCGGCCCGTTCGTCGGGGGTAAGTGCGGTATCGCCATGACGTACATACGCCGCACAGCGCGCTTGTATCGAAGCCACAAAAGCGCAGGTATCATCAAGGGCTTTAGGCGGCAGTGGCGCCGTGGCAGCTACCGCATTGGCAAACCGCTGCAGCGCTGCCGACGGGTCGGTGCTTCGCTGTGCACACGCAGTGTCCACAGCGACCCGAAATCGCATGGCGCTGGCCTGTTGTGCCGCCGAGGCATCGAAAAACGGTCGGGCGCTGAGGGGCAGGCGATGGGTGCCAAACGCAAGTGCTGCGCAACCAATGAGCATTACCAGCCCAAACGCTCCGAGCAGTGCGGCACTGCCGGATTTGCGCGAACGCATGATCGTGCGCGGTGGTGCCGCGATGCCAATGAGCGCACCGATGCCAAACCCGCCGGCATGGGCGGCGTTGTCAGCGTGAATAAAAAAGCCAAACACCATCGTGTACAGGCCCCAACGCAACATGTGATTGCGAATCTCATGGCCACGGCCGCGACCCATCCGGTGGCCTACGCCAGCGGTGATGCCGATGAGGCCCATGATGGCACCGGAGGCACCCGCCGACACGCCGTGTTGCATAACAAGCAAACTGAACACATTGGCAATGATGCCGGTGACCATGAACACCAAGAGGGTTCGGCCGCGCCCGAACACTTCTTCCACCATCGGTCCCGTTTGCAAAAGACCGATGGTGTTCATCACCAGATGCAATACGCCGATGTGCAACAGACACGCGGTACCCAAACGCCACAACTGTTCGGCAAAACCGTTCAAATGCCAAAGCCCGCCATGGCTCAATAATTGCGAACTCGTCCATCCCAGCAAGCCATTGCGCGGATAGCGCAACATCATCATGACATAGACCGCGATGCAGACCGCCGCTAACAGCATAGTGGCGCTCACCTCGCGCGGTAAGGTCGTGCCCAAATCACGTGCGGCGCGCCCCAGGCGCGACACCATGGTTTTATTGCAGATCAAACAGCGCAAATCCGTGCTTCGTTGCACCGCATTACAATGCTGGCACAACACGGGGGCGGAGTTCGCCAGTGCCGGTGGCCCGACACTGAGCGTGGCTCGGGCCGGTGTTGAGTCCGGTGTTGAGTCCGGTGTTGAGTCCGGTGTTTGTGTTGGGGTTTGTGCTGGGGGGTGCCCTTGGCGTAGCCGGCGACGCTCGTTGTTGCGCCGCCATCGCCATTCAACTTGGCGGGGCGAAAGGCCAATGACCCGGCCTAACACGATCGCCCAGCGCGGTGGCTGATCGTCAGGATTCACAGTGCGCCGCTGGTCATGCGGGTAACGTTCAATGTGAACCCAGGGTTGGGTTGCGTTCGAGCATCGCGCGGACTTTCGGAATTAAATCGGCAGTCATCGCTTCGAGATCATAGGCCGGCTGCCAGTCCCAATCGCGGCGCGCCGTTTGATCATCTAAGGCTTTGGGCCAGGAATCAAGAATGGCTTGCCGCACTGGTTCGGCAACGTAGGTAAACGTCGCGTTGGGCAGCGCGCGGTTAACCGAGGCGGCAATTTCATCGGCACGCGGCGAAAATGCAGCAATATTGTAAATACACCGCGTCAACCGGCTGCGGTCGGCCATGGCCAACGTTAATAACGCCCGCACGCCATCAGGCATGTACATCAACGGGATGCGGGTATCGGCGCGGGCGAAAGATTGGTAGCGGCCCAGCCTTACGCCGTCGACGTACATGAACAACGCGTAGTCCGACGAGCCCCCGCCCGGCATTGCGGCCGAAATCAAGCCAGGAAACCGTACGCCACGGCAATCGAGCTTGTATTTCTTGGCGTAATAGGCGCAAAGCAGTTCGCCGCTAACTTTAGTAACGCCGTACATCGTCGACGGCAGCAGCGCGACATCGTCAGGGGTTGGCTCGGGTAAGCCCGGTTCGCCCTGGGGGCCTTGTCCGGGAACCGGACCGAACACGGCGATCGAGGAGGTGAACATCAGGCGTGCGGTGCCGGCCTGGCGCGCCGCT
>JAGPDK010000513.1 GCA_018057605.1 Kofleriaceae bacterium
TTCGAAAAAGCAGGTGATAGAGTTGCTTCATGATGCAAGGTGCAAAGGTGAAGGTGGCCCTCGACGTTGATGCGCTGGGTGATCAAATTGCTGAAATGTCGGCGCATATCGACGCTGCGATGCATCGGCTGTTAACGGCGATTCGCGAATTCGATGGGGCTGCAGGCTGGCACGTGCAAGGCGCGCTATCATGCGCACATTGGTTGGCGTGGCGGGTGGGTTGGGATTTACGCACGGCACGCGAGCGGGTGCGGGTTGCACGGAAGTTGGCTGAGCTGCCGCTGGTCGACGAGCAATTGCGACGTGGTGCGATGTCGTATGCGCAAGCCCGGGTGATTATGCGGGTTGCGACGGCCATCACATCGAGCACTGGGCCAACGGCGGAAAAACGGCGCTGTCGAATCTCATGCTGTTATGCACTGTCCACCATACGCTGCTGCACGAAGGCGGCTGCCGGGTCGAAGCCAACGGTGCCAATGGCTGGAATTTTTTCGACTAGCGCAACCGGATCATCGACGCGCAACCAGGACGCCCAACATCAACCGACGTTGCTGCGCGACGTGGCCTTGTGGCGTTACGCGATGTCCATGCGGCGCTCGCCATGGCGGCCAACAGCAACGCATCAAAATGGACCGTCGAAGCGATCGACTACGCGAGGTGCATCGACTATTTGGTGTGAGGCGCGGCGGTCGAGCAAGCGGGCAACACCAGGGCCTCAGGCGTTGGTAAACCTGCGGAATGATCATCGCAAATGTGACCAATGCGCTGCCTTTCCCGGTCCCTGTTTCGACGGCAGGCCGCCGAAAATCATCCTGCCGCGTCTCGCGCGCGGGGCGCAGCCAAGGACTTTGTCCTTACGCCACGTCAAAACGATCGAGGTTCATCACTTTGGTCCAGGCTGCAACAAAGTCGCGCACGAAAGCCGGCTCGGCGTCGGCACTTGCATAGACTTCGACGATCGCACGCAGTTGACCGTTTGAACCGAAAATGAGATCGGCGCGAGTCGCCGTGCGCACTACTTTGCCGGTTACGCGATCACGCCCCTCAAACACCTGTGCCGTCGGCGATGTGGCCTGCCACGTCACATTCATATCGAGCAGGTTCACGAAGAAGTCGGTGCTCAGCGTTTCTGGCCGCGCAGTGAAGACACCATGCAACGCACCGTCGACGTTGGCGTTCAACACCCGCAGGCCTCCGACGAGCACCGTCAGTTCAGGTGCGGTCAGCGTCAAGAGCTGGGCGCGATCGATGAGCAGCTCTTCAGCCGATACCGTGCATCCGGCGTGAAGATAATTGCGGAAACCGTCGGCAACTGGCTCCAGCACGGCGAATGCGGCGACGTCGGTTTGTGCTTGGGCTGCATCGGTGCGGCCCGGTGCAAATGCTACCGTGACCTGATGCCCGGCGTTCTTGGCCGCCTGTTCTACGGCCGCGCAACCGCCGAGCACGATCAAATCGGCGAGTGAAACCAGCTTGCCTCCGGTTTGGGGCGCGTTGAATTTCTGTTGGATGCCGGTCAAGACCGCCAGCGTCGTGGCTAACTTGGCGGGCTCGTTGACCGGCCAATTTTTTTGCGGCGCCAGCTGGATGCGGGCACCATTGGCGCCACCGCGTTTGTCGGAGCCTCGAAACGTGGACGCTGACGCCCATGCAGTTGCGACCAGGCGCGCAATCGACACGCCGGATGCCAGCAGCGTGGTTTTGAGCGCCGCAATGTCCTGCGCGTCAATCAAGTTGTGGGTGACGGCAGGGACCGGATCTTGCCATTGCAGCACCTCGGCCGGCACTAGCGCGCCAAGATAGCGTGAGCTCGGGCCCAGGTCGCGGTGAGTTAGCTTGAACCAGGCCCGCGCGAACGCGTCGGCAAATTGCGCTGGATTTTCGTGAAATCTCTTTGAAATCGGCGCATATAGTGGATCGACCTTCAGGGCCAAGTCCGTGGTGAACATCACCGGTGCATGGCGCTTGGTTGGATCGTGGGCATCAGGCACGGTGCCGGCTGCCGCCGCTTCTTTGGGCGTCCACTGCCAAGCGCCCGCCGGGCTCTTCACCAACGTCCAGTCATAGTTGAATAGGTTGTCGAAGAAGTTGTTGTCCCATTGCACGGGGTTGGTGGTCCACGCGCCCTCCAGGCCGCTAGTAATTGTGTCAACGCCTTTACCGCTACCGAAACTGTTTTTCCAGCCAAGGCCTTGTTCTTCGATATTGGCACCCTCGGGTTCGCGCCCGACATGGCTCGTTGGGCCGGCGCCATGGCCTTTGCCAAAGGTGTGCCCGCCTGCGATCAGCGCCACGGTTTCTTCATCATTCATTGCCATGCGCGCGAAGGTTTCGCGAATGTCGCGGGCTGCTGCGAGCGGATCCGGGTTGCCATTGGGCCCTTCCGGATTCACATAGATGAGGCCCATTTGCACGGCAGCGAGCGGATTGTCGAGTTGTCGATCGCCGACGTAGCGCTGGTCGCCAAGCCAGGCGTCCTCGGTGCCCCAGTCAACGTCTTCTTGCGGCTCCCACACATCGACGCGGCCACCGGCGAAGCCGAAGGTCTTGAAGCCCATCGATTCCAACGCGCAATTGCCGGTGAAGATCATCAAGTCGGCCCACGAAATTGCGTTGCCGTACTTCTGCTTAATTGGCCATAGCAGGCGCCGAGCTTTGTCGAGGTTGCCGTTGTCCGGCCAACTGCTCAGCGGTGCAAAGCGTTGGGTGCCGTCGGACGCGCCTCCACGGCCATCGCCGGTACGATAGGTGCCCGCGCTGTGCCAGGCCATCCGAACAAACAGCGGGCCATAGTGACCATAGTCGGCCGGCCACCAATCTTGCGAGGTCGTCATGAGTGCGACGATGTCGGCCTTGAGTGCTGCAAGGTCGAGTTGTGCAAACGCGGCCGCGTAGTTGAACGCTGCGCCCAAAGGATTGGACAAGCTAGAATTCTGATGGAGGATTTTTAGGTTCAATTGGTTAGGCCACCAATCCCGGTTCGACTTGCCACCTAACGTGGTGTGTTTGCCGAAGCCGCGTGTTACCGGGCAGGTTGCTTTGTTGCCAACTTGGTTCTCATCCTTGGGTTTTTGCGATCTTGATTTGGTTTGCTACGCAGTCGTAGCAGGTATCTTTCGGATGCCAGCTCGCGCCATTACAAGATAGGTCGGTAGATCAATGTCAGACGCTTATGGTACTGAACTTATGTTCATATCATGTCGCAATTCGATGATTTACAAGCCTTTCTGGCCCATGCCCGAAGCACCAATACCGGCAGTGCGGGGCGTGCGTTGGCGGCCGCACCGGTGTTGTCACTCGACGAAATGCGAGCGCGGCAAACCGAACAGCGCAATGCATGTTGGGGGCTCACGGCGATGCGGGGGCGGTTAGTGGAGATTTCGGGCCGTGGCGCCACGGCAGTGTTAACGACGGCGGCGGGCATTGTGGTCGATGCGCAAACGGCAGGCGAACCCGTGGTCTGGGTGACATTAGCCCATTCAACATTTTTCCCACCCGACCTCGCTGCAAGCGGCGTTGATCTAGCGGCGCTGGTGGTCGTGCGGGTCGGGAATCGGGCCATGGCGATGCGCGCAGCCGAGCGGGTGTTGCGCTCAGGCGCCATTGGTTTGGTGGTGATTGATCTGGGGGCTGCAATGAATCAGCTGGATCAAATGGATCAGCTGTCGGGGCCAGCTGCGACGGCGACCCATGCTCGACTCATCACCTTGGCGCAGCAACATGATGCTGCGGTGGTTTGTTTAACTGAAAAATCCAGCGAATCAACCTCGCTTGGTTCGCTGGTTTCGTTGCGCGCTCAAGCCATGCGTAAACCTGCGACAACGGGTAGCGAATATTTGGCAACCATCCGCGTGCTTAAAGACAAACGGCGCGGGCCTGGGTTTGAGGCTGCCGAGACCGTGAGTCTACCTGCGGGTATGGTGTGAGCCATACGCGCAGGCCAGCCGGCCAATTATTTCACGTTGGTACTTTCAAACAACTTATCGGCCGAAGCCGGCACGAAGCCTTGAAACATGTCGCCATTGGGCAACGGATAGCGTTTGGCAAATTCGTAATAGCACGATGGGATTTTGAAAACGCCGTCGGAAAATTGCACATCAATGGGGGCTGCCATCGTCGACGATTGTTCAAGTCGCTCGGTCGAATTGCCTTTGAC
>JAGPDK010000514.1 GCA_018057605.1 Kofleriaceae bacterium
GATGTAGATCGATCACGCCGAATGCACTGGTGGACGCCGGTAACTCCGCTAAAAAACCGAGCGCTTCGGGTGCAATTGCGGATCCTGCCGGCATCAACTTTTGCAGGGGCGTTGTCGGCTTTTTGCTGCCGCACCCGCCCCACACCGCAGCTACGGCGCTAAGCGCGAGCGTGCCCATCCACATTCCAATTCGTTTGCTCATCGCTATCGGTACCGCAACCGCGGGCTAAAGAAAAGCCAGCGCTGCATGACGATCGCTACCGGCTCGGGGCGTTGGCCTGGTGCTTAGGGTTGTTTCGCAAGCGCTGCGTTACGATTCCAGCCATCGCGCCAAAAGCCGACGAGCAGGGCCGGAATCAGCGGCCAAAGTAACGGTGCGAGCAGTGGTTGTTTGAGCACGCCAACCACCAGCAGCGCGGCAATGAGCGCCAACGAGATGACGCGGCCGCGGGCGTACGATCGCCGAAGCCGTAGTGGCAGCGCAAACAACAAAACGTCGAGCGGGAAAAAGATTAGACAGCTTTCATTGATGTGCACATAGGGCAGCGGGCTGATGATGGCTAGGACCCAAAACGCCAGGCCCAGCAGCGCGGGCGGTAGGATCGCAACGGCAATGCCGATGCGTTGGCCGCGGCCAAGCCAGGTCAGCAAGATTGCGGGCGCCGTGATCAACAACACCAGCAACGCAAACAACACCCGGCCGCTGGGGCCATCTTTGAGCGGCGGTGGGCCGCGGCGTTGATAAATGGGAATCGGTTGCACGCCCCACAGTTTGGTGGCGGCTTCGCGCATGTAGTCGGGTAAAAACATCCGTTCAAAATACGTTGGCACCCGGTCAGTGGCGCGGCCCATGGCCATGTCGGTAATCAGCAGCGCCATGCGCATGCCGTAAAAACCATCACGCGCTAAGTCACGATAGGTGCGGCTACCAGGATTTTCAACCATGGCGGAAATTTTGCCGCCGGTGGCACCGTCGAGCACATCGCGCACGCGGGTTGTGCAGTTATCCCAAAAGTGATCGTAGGCGTAATACTTATTTTCTTCGCGAATATCGGATTCGAGTTTGATGATAACGTTTTGCACCTCTTGCTGGGACAGCGGCAGCGGTTGCACCCAAATGCTGCGATCGGCGTAGCGATAGATATCGAGCATGCCGCTGGGATTCATTTTGCCGACATAGAAGCTCTTGGTTCCACGAAAAAAACCGGTGCCCATGGCAACCGGATGATGAAAATCACCGATGCCGTAGTTGTAACAAGCATCTTGGTTGGCGTCGTCGTAGCGAATGCACAGCGCAATGTGGCCATGGCGTTCCCAGATTAACGAGCCAATGCCCATGGTGACAAGTTCAACCACCGGCTTGTGCCGGTATAACTCTGCGACGTCGGGTGGCAGGGCGCGACCAGGTTGCGCATGTGCTTGGCCTGCGCCGACGACGAGGCAACCCAACATGATCACGATAGCGGCGGTAACGCGGTGGACCCAGTGGCGGGCAAAGCGGTGATTCACCATGGCATGTTACTCCAGAAAAAGTTTGGCTGCGGTGCGGTCGGAAAGCTACCCACCGTGGCCCACCAACCGACTATCAGTACCCGCACGGCCGATGACTGTTCGGTGGTGGACAACCCTGTAGCGCCATGACATCCATCGTGACCGCGACGCCGACGTGAATCAGCACGCCGCCCCAAATGCTGCGGGTTCGCATGGCTAACGTGCCCAGCAGAATGCCAGCGCCGATGGCGCCGAGGGTTTCAGACAGGGGTTTACCGTAGTGAATCATGCAGTATGGGACGATCATGATAAAAATGGCGTTGGCGCCGAGCGCCTTACGCAAGCCTTGCAACAAGAACCCGCGAAAGAAAAATTCCAATGCAAGGAATTGGGCCGCATAGAGGGCTTCCCAGGTCCACAAGTCGCTAGGTGAGCGGTTGGCCCAGCGATAGAACGGATACGTGTGGCGAAATGACGGCGAGTGCGAGGCAAGAATGACCGCTGGAATTATCAGCGCGAACAGCAATAGATAAATCCAAGCGTGTTGGAAAAAGCCCTTGGTCGCAACGTGATAGTCACGCCAGCGTTGGCCTGGCATGAGTAAAATGGCCAACGAGGGAATCAACACGTAGCCGATCATGCGCCAGCCCGACCACCACGCAAAACTGTACAACTCGCCATTGCTGCTGGCCATGAGCTTGGGAAACCAGCGGGCGAACGAGGGGCGATCGCCAACATACTCTTGTAGGGTGAGGGATACCGCGCAAATGACCAAGACCAGCAATACCGTCGATGAATAGCTGCCGGCGTCGCGTTCCGAGCGCGGGGTTTCGGCATCAATGGCGCGCCATTGGTGGGTGAAAAACCGATACAGGCCAACGCAGAACAGCAAGATCGGCAGGTTAAGTAGCAACGTGCGTTGCCACGGTTTGGCAGTGGCGGGCGGGCGGAAAAAATGAAAGAAAAACTTGAGCTGCTGCACAATCGTCATATGCGGTGCAGCAGGCGCCTTGCCCTCCATCGGTACATCACCTTGTGTCGAGGGTTTCGCCGGTGTGCTCACTTCGCTTTGCCGCCCGATGCAATGAAATCCGCTGCGCGTCGCATGCGCCGACGCAGCACTTCTTTACCTAACACCGCCATGGTTTCGAACAACCCCGGCGACGCTTTGCGACCGGTGGCGATCAGCCGCAACAAAATAAATGAGTGCTTGGATTTCCAGCCTTGCGCTTCGGTCCAGGCTTTGGCTTCGTGTTCCAGCATGGCTGGACTCCAGGTCTCACTTGCTTCGAAGCGTTCGACGAACGCAACCAGGCCTTTGGCCACATCGGCGGGCAACACGTCGGGAATGATCAACTGATCAAAAATCGCGGTGTAGTCGAGGTCGCCCGAGAAAAAGAAGTCGGTGGCCGGAATAAAGTCATCAAGCTTTTTAATGCGTTGCCGAATCAACGGCGCGAGTTGCTTGAGGTAATCGCGGCGCAAGCGCCACGCCAGCAACGCATCGACCAGCTGATCGTCGTTCATGTCGTGGATGTATTTTTCATTGAGCCAGGTCAACTTGTCGATGTTGAACACCGGGCCGCCCAGCGCAATGCGATCCAGATTGAAGACGGGAATCATTTCTTCGAGCGTGAATTTTTCGCGATCTTCACCAAACGACCAACCCATCAAGCCCAAAAAGTTAAGCAGCGCTGGGGCCAAGATGCCGGTGTCGCGGTAGTAGTTGATTGAAACTGGGTTTTTGCGTTTCGAAATCTTCGATTTGTCAGCGTTGCGCAGCAGTGGCATGTGATACCAGGCCGGCTCTTCCCAGCCAAACGCGCGGTACAACAGCACGTGTTTGGGCGTCGAGGAAATCCATTCTTCGGCGCGAATCACGTGGCTGATCTCCATTAGGTGATCGTCGACCACGTTGGCCAAGTGATAGGTCGGCATGCCGTCAGATTTAAGCAGCACTTGATCGTCAACTTGGGCGTGATCGATGACTACGTCGCCACGCAGCCGATCGCGCACGACAATGTTGCCCTCGGTCGGCGCTTTGAGCCGCACCACCGAGGTTTCGCCGGCGGCCATGCGTCGGGTCACTTCATTGGCATCAAGCGCACGGCAGTGCCGGTCATAGCCGTGGCTTTTTTTCTCGGCTTGTTGCACCGCGCGCAGCTCGGCCAGCCGTTCGGATGTGCAAAAACAACGATAGGCTTGGCCTTTATCGAGCAGGATTTGGGTATGCGTGGCGTAGATGGCACCGCGTTCACTTTGTCGGTACGGGCCAAATGGTCCGCCGACATCGGGGCCTTCATCCCACGACAGCCCGACCCAATGCAGGGCATCAAAAATCATCTGTTCAGAATCGCGGCGAGCGCGAGTTTGGTCGGTGTCCTCGATGCGCAACACAAATTTGCCACCGTTTTGGCGGGCGAAAACATAGTTGAACAAGGCGATGTAGGCAGTGCCGACATGAGGGTCGCCCGTGGGCGACGGTGCGATACGAACCCGGACTGGCCGACTGCTGACTTCCGATGCACTCATAGCGCCCGCTTGTATCACGCTGTGTTAGGCTCGGGCAAAGATGAGATGGCCTTTGCTCACGGTGGTATGGTTAGGCGTTGCAGCGCGAGTTGCCGTAGCTGCGCCGCTAACTGGCGAAGTGGTGGCGTCGCA
>JAGPDK010000515.1 GCA_018057605.1 Kofleriaceae bacterium
CACCAATGCATCTACATGGACCGGCGACCCAATCGACTATGCGAGGTGCATCGACTATTTGGTGTGATGCGCGGCGGTCGAGCAAGCGGTCAACGCCAGGGACTCAGGCGTTGGGAAAGCGGCGGAATGATCATCGAAAATGTGACGCATGCCCAGACCGTAACCGCTACAGCTTATCAATACTATTGCGGGTTGCCGGGGCGAGACTGTCGAGACGGCGCAGCACTTCGGAATGGATGGTGTCGAGCTTTTCGTGCAGATGCTGAATTTGCAGCTCGGCTTTGAGGTTCACTTCGTATTCAATGTCGGAGCGCAACCGTTCGCGCTCGGCTTCTCGATTGCCACTGAACAACAACAAAGTGCTCAACATGATGGCTTCGAGGGAGACCACCATGGTTAACAAGCTAAACGGATAACTGTCGAAGTCACCAAATGGCAATAACCCAACGTTGCAACCAATCCACAACGCGAAGATGCCGATGTGCACGACCAAAAATGTCAGACTGCCGGAAAACGCGGCAACTGCGTCGGCGGCGCGCATGACCACATTGCCACGTGACACCGATACTTCGTTGAGATTTCGTGCTGCGGTGTTGCGCAAAATCTGTTGCGATTGGCGCAAGCGTTTGCCGGTTGCAGTGAGCAGGCTTTGCGCGGCGGCGGGTTTAATCGCCAGCAGTTCGCGCAAGTCGCCGCGGTCGACAATAATCGCTTCGCCCGCGTCGATCACCGTAGCGGTCGCGGTGCGGGGCCCGGGGTCAAGCAGCGAAATCTCGCCAAAAAAATCACCGGCCTCGACCATCTCCAAAAACAACTTGTCACCGGTTTTTGTTTTCACCGACAACTCAACTCGGCCGCACTTGACGATGAGCATCGAATCGCCGGGGTCGCCGTAGTGAAACAGAATCTTGCCTTCGTCGAGCGGCACAACATCGACCCGTTCAGCCAACAATGCGCGTTCGTTATCGTCGAGCAATTGAAAGATGGGTACTTCAGCCAGTACGTCTGCAGTCGTCGACATCCCGATCATGGTACACGCAACGCCACGCCGACCGGCGTAGCCTGCGACAATTCGTACAGCGCCGATCACGCTGCCGGCTTGCCTCCGCCGCGTTAGTGGCGTACTGCTTGAGCATGCGTCATTGGGTTGCCCAAGCCTCAGTCTTCGTCTTTGTGTCGCTGGTGGCCAATGTGTTGACGGCCAACGCCCAACCGAGCCGCGGCTTTCGGCCGTCGGGTTTTTGGACGTCACCCATGCCGGCCACCCACGGTGCCTATCGTTATCGCATGCTGCTGGTTGGCCTCGTGCTGTTTTGTTTCATGGGACTTATTGTGGTGCGCGCGATCAAACGCGCCAATGCTGAACGTGCAAGCGCCAGCAATACCACCAAGTAGCGCAACGGGTGATGGGGCGCGTAGGTAACCGGTTACTCGACGGGTGGAGCTGAGCCAGCGGCGTCCTCACGCAGCGTGCGTTGGCGCAGTCGGGCAAGCTCAACCGTCGCAGCGGCCCGTACCGTCGGATTTGGATCTTTTGCTGCCGCATCAAAATGTAATCGCGCCTTGGCGCGGTCGGTTGCAAACAACAAACGCCCCAACGCGACATGGACTTCACCAACGCGGGTGCCCGAGCCAAACCGTTCAAGATAACGCCCATACATCTCGCGACTCAGCTCGGCATCGCCGATTTTCGCGAGCGCGGTGGCACACCAATAGGTAGCATCTTCGCCTACGCCGGGGTCGTCGATAACCTTGGCAAAGGCGGTTGCAGCGGCCCGCCACTGGCCACTGCGCATCGCAGTAAAACCGATTTCAAATGGCGATACTGCGCTAGCGACGGCCGCTGACGCTAGTGGTAACGGCGCAACTGCTGCCGCGCCGGTTGCCGTTGCGGGCGCGCTACCTACTACTGCCCCCGGCGCACTTTTTTTCGACGCCGGGACGCGCGGCCCTTCCACCCGCACCGTCGGATTCAGGCTATGCGCGGGATCGGCCGCTTCCCATACCCACGTTTGGCCTTCACCAACCTTCACGCGCTGCCGCCCCGGCACCACGATTTCGACCGAACCTGCAAACACTGCGACCGACGTGACCACCCCGTGGTGCGCCACTGCGTGGAGCCGTGCACCGGGGCTGTAAATCACCAGATTGGAGCCGACAATCTCCACCGGCACGCCGCTGCCACCGGCGACTTCAACCTCGCCATGTTCAACTACGATCTGACGAGCCGCACCGTCGCCACGCAGCTGAAAACTCGCAACGCCGACGGGCCGCACCGTTGCCGCACCATCCACGGCCAACGCTGGCGCTGGGCGACGATCTTGCGTTGGTATCGGCCCCGCCTCCGCGCCGACGGCCACGTCAACTTGAACCTTGGCCGTGACTGCGGGTGCTGCCCCCGTCACCCCGCGTACGGCCAGCACCGCAACAAGCACCGCGGCCGCAGCACCGGCGGCACCAGCTATCGGCCGTTGCCAGTAGCGCCATCGTTGCCAGCGTGGTTTGCCCAAGGCAAGTTGAATGTCGCCCAGTGGAGCGATCAGTAAAATCTCGTGAGTTTCAGTTGTTGCACTCTGGTCAGCCGGCGCATTCGCCGACGCGGCTAACCCAGCAACCGCACCGCCTGGTGCGGCACGTTGCAGATCAACTAACGCATCGTCTTGCGCTTCCGCCCTCGCTAACACCGACGCCGCAAGTGATCGTCGACGATCCATGGGCAACGCCGTGTGCGCGCCCAACGCTTGACCCAACGCATGCAACGCTTCGTGATCATGCAACATCGGTCCGCAAACCGGACAACCGAGCGCATGCAACCGCACGCCAGCTTGTTGGCCGGTCGCCGCGGCCGCGACCAACTCAGGCGCCGGGCACACTGAGGTGGTGGGCGCCACCGTGGACAAAACCGTGTGCGACCCGGTGGTCGAACCTGGCGCGCGCGTCATTGGTCACCACCAGGGGCTTTGCGCGTAGCGGAAGCTGCAGACACCGTAGGCCCCGTCGAGCCCGTGGGCCTGAGATCGTTCAAGGCCGTGCGCAACCGCGAGCGCGCGTCATGCAAGCGCCGCCACACCGTGCCTTCGGGCACGCCCAAGATCGCCGCCGCATCCACACCCTTGAGGCCTTCAACGTCACACATCACAAAAACCGTACGTAGTTCTTCCGATAATTCCGGCAACGCTTGGGCCAACCGTTCGATAGCTTGCCGCTGCTCGGCGTCAGCCACGTTGCCGGTGCCAGCCCAACACACATCGTAGTGGGCAACTTGGGCGGCTGCACCCATCGCACGTTTGCGACGAATTTCCGAGCGGGCGTAGTTGCGCACCACGTTAAGCGCAATGCCACACAGCCAGGTCCGCACTTGTGAACCACCGCGAAATTTTCCAGCAGCGGCAAACGCTTCCAAAAATGTCGCCTGAATCAAGTCATCAACCGCATCGGCATCCGCCGCTGCCATGCGCGCGATAAAACGATGCAGCAGTTCAACGTGTCGCTCGAACAAGGCCGCCCGCGCGCCGCGATCCCCGGTCGCGCACGCCGCCAGCAACGCCTCATCGGACAGCTCGGCGAGCGTGACGCCTTCGCGCCGCAACGGAATGATTTTTGCCGAACTGCTCATATCAGAGGTGCAACTGCATGGGTAACCACAACCGGCAAACCCTTCGGGTATCCTCAACGGTTTCGCAAAGTATTTCCAGCCATGATCCGCAGGGCAAATAACATTCGCAGAATCAGCTACTTAGATAAGATGCCAAGCGCGACCAGGCGCTATTTCTCTTGTGGATTGGTCGACCGCGAGTTTTTCACGGCCCGGGCTTGCCGGTGCAGGCACTCTTCCGGGCTCTCGGTACCATCTTTGGCAAACATCAAAGGCGTCGCCACCGCCGCATCGTATTCTTCTTGAGTCAGCCGTTTGCGTTTGAGCATGATGTTCAAAATGCGGGCAATTTTGCCCTCCGTCCAACGCGTCAACGTGCCTTCACAATACTGCTTATAACGCTGCTTGGGGGCCGGCAATATCGACGAGAAGAAGGCCGCCTCGGTGGGCGTTAAGTCTTTAGCCGATTTACCAAAATAGTGTTGCGCTGCCGGGCCAATGCCATACAGACCTGGCCCGTATTCAATCACGTTGAGATAAATTTCCATGC
>JAGPDK010000084.1 GCA_018057605.1 Kofleriaceae bacterium
GACGAGAAGAAGGCCGCCTCGGTGGGCGTTAAGTCTTTAGCCGATTTACCAAAATAGTGTTGCGCTGCCGGGCCAATGCCATACAGACCTGGCCCGTATTCAATCACGTTGAGATAAATTTCCATGATTCGTTCTTTGGTCAGAACGTTTTCAACATCCCAGGTCAGATACAACTCTTGCAGTTTGCGCGCTAAGGTTTTCTTGCGATACAGCAACACGTTTTTCACCATCTGCATGGTGATCGACGAGGCCCCATAGCGAAACCCGCCGGCTTTAAGATTGTTGACCAAGGCGGTGCGAAACTCGCTAGGAATAAATCCGTGGTGCTTTTCAAACGCCGAGTCCTCGGTGCTCATGATCGACTTCATCACGTACGGCGAAATTTCTGGTAGCGGCACAAACTCAGGATTGTCGGGCCCTACATCAAACGAAATCCATTCACCTTTTTCGACTTCAACGTAGTGCTCAAAATCTTCGCGTAGGCGGGCCGGCGAATCGCTCGGCCGTTGCACCACTTTGCAATTGCGAATGCCGACCGAACCGCCCAACGTGGTGGCGTCAAGGTTGGCCCAATCAATGACCAATTTCAGATCGGTCGCGAAGGTGCCCTTGAGTTGATACCCGGCCAAATACGGTGCCATCTCGGCCGGAATCGCCGCGAGCACGGCCTGGCAATCGACCGGCGGAATCACAAAATGGCCGGACGCCATCCGAGCCAAGCGCACACTGCCGTCGGCCAACGAGCCCCCCGCCAGTTCGAGCACGCCGGTAATTTGCACCGGCAGCCCGCGCGACACAAACTCACCTTGCGTCAATTCCAAGCGCCGCTGCGACCGCGACAACGTCCCCGCTATCGTGCCGTCAACGCCGAGGCCATGGACTTCACGATCGGCGAGCATCGGATGGCCCACCGACAGATTTGCAACATGGATTTTACCAGCGAACGTCGCGCCATCGCGGTGCAGTTCGAGATGGACCTTGGCGTCGAGCGTGGTCTTTTCGTAGTCAACCAGCGTCGCATTGGCCAAGAATCGCTTGAGCTGATCCAAGCGAAATTTCGCGGCACTCAGATCGACCACGCCGGTCGCCGCCCGCGGATCAACCCAGCCCCGCGCCGTCCACAACGTGGTTGCCACATCGCCATAACCACCCGACAAATCCAACCGCACCCGCCCCGGTTCAACTTCGTCGGCGGCAATCGTACCAGTAACACCGGCGAGTTCCATTTTTGGCCACAACTCCAACGCACCGCCGGTAAGTTGCAACGTCGGCGCATGCCCAGGTAACCGCTGCATCGTGACCGAGTCCGCGCCAAACGTTTGGCCGGTAGGTGTCATGCCTGCGATTTGCTGCGCGGCACCATGTACTTCGGCCGGCGTCCACATCGCATCAGCGTCGGCAAAGGCCAGATGGGCACCGGTGCGCTCGTCCATCGCTTCGCCATGAATATGCGTGACGACAATCGACGTTGGCCGTGCGCTCTGGCTGGCCCCGGCAGTTGCCAAGCGCGGCGCGCGCACGCGCTCGATGATATCGGCAAAATTATCCAGCCCGTTGCGGTCACGGCGCGCTGCGATCGTGACGCCATCAACGATCACGGCGCCGAGTTCAAGCTTGCCGAGCAGCGACTTGGTGCCATCAAAACTAACTTCAATGCGGTCGATTTTTAGCAACGGCGCACTGCCGTCATGCGGCCCGGCCACCACGATATTGCGAATTACCGCATGGCCAACCTTGACGCTAATCGCGCCAATCGTCGCGTTGCGTCCTAGGCGCTGCGAAATTTTGCTGTGTAGCGTGGTCCGCAACTTGGCGGCCGCAACCCGCGGATACACAACCTTGAGCCCCACGATCGCAGCCACGGCCAAAAACACGATGCCACCAGCGAGGATGTACCAAGCGCGATAACTTCGTCGAGCGATAGCCGTGCCACCCATAACAGCCGCCAACGTATAGCACTAAATGGATGGAACTATGAGGCCCGCAGCCGAGCCTGCGCGTAGTTTCGCGGCCAATTCGCGAATTTCGCAGCCCTACCTACATGCGACAAGACAACGCAAGCACGTGCCCCGCGTTGTTAGCCAACGAGCGGCCAATCAAAAAGAACTCGCCTGCGTCCACATTCACTTTGGTGTCCATGACCCGCTTGCCGTCCGCGTCGTCCATGGTGACGCTGAGCGCTAGCCTTGGCCGCTTGCCACCGAGCCCAGTCACTTCGCGCAACAACACGCTGACCGAGCCGGTCGAGAGTTTCACGGATTCAGACTTCAGTTGCAGCAACGGCCGAGCCACACGCGTCAATTGTTTGAAAGTATTCCACGACGAGAACGGCGGCTTTTTAAGTTTCTTCTCGATCGATGCCAGCTCGCTATCGATCTTCGGTGTCGGCGAGGTGGTCGCCGAGATCTCAACAAATTCACAATCGGCTTTGATGTCAGGTTGAGCGGGCTTGGCGTTGCTGCCACTCGATGTGGCCGTGACCTTCGCGGCTTTGCCAGCGTGCGCGGGCGTCGAAAAAAAACCAGCCGCCATCACAGCAACCAGCAGTGTCAGCGTCGGTGTACTTCGTCTCTTGGGGTTGCTCATAGGCCCTCCACATCTTTCGGGCTGATCCAGATCACAGCCGTTTCGCCATCTTCATCGGCAATCGTCATCACGGTTCCGGAACCGTCCGTGACATCAAGCGCTTCAACTTCGGTTGGAGTCTTAAACACGACGGGAATCATCGCACTGTCGCTGCCATTGCCGAGCGCTGGGGTGCCCACCTGAGGGCGCAGCGCGACGCCTGGGTTCGGCACCACAAGCGCAGGCGTATGGGTCGCGATCGGCGACAGCGACGGCGGCTGCCCCGCACCTGGCCGCAGCCACAACGCAACCGCAGCAACGACGCCAGCGCTGACCATCCCGGTCACAAAGTGAGCGCGATGGTGCGCCAACCAGCCCCAGACGCCGGGACTCGACGCTGTTTGCCATGACTGTGACAATGAGCCACCAGGCGCAAGATCGGCATTGGGTAGGCCGCCGCCACCAGCGGCATCGTGGCGACGATCTTCGACGGCAATCGCGGTTCGGGCACTGCCACGCACCGCATCAGCACCATCGAGGCGCGCTTCAATCTTGCTCCACAAATCACTGCTAAAATCCGGCGTTTGCTCGGCTTGCATTTCCAAGTGGCCACGCACCAATTCAGCTACGTGCGCTAAGCCGGTGAACTTGGGTCGATCAATACCGTCGCCGCCGTCATCGCCATCGTCGGCACATTCACCGTCGAACCGTTCCATCAATTCCATATCCGACAACGATGGTTCGCCAGTCGTGACGGCGGACCGAGTGCCAGGTTTGGTAGGTAGACCGTTACTCATGACGCGCCTCCAATTTTGGCCAGCCGAGGCTGCACCGCGATGCGCGCGTCGGCCTTGGCCTGACGCTTGGAAGTTTCAGTTTGTTCGTTGGGTTCCCCGCCGGCGTCGGCATCAGTATCATCGCCGTCTTTGCCGTGCACCGGGGCCCCGTCCACCAGATCGGACAATTGCCGCTGCATGTTGCGCCGAGCGTGGAACAACCGCGACATGATGGTGCCTTTCGAGCAACTCATGATCGAGGCCATCTCTTCGTACGACATGCCATCGAGCTCGCGCATCACCAACACCGCTCGATGATTTTCCGAAAGCTGGCCCAACGCAACTTCAAGCCGGCCACGGACTTGTTTATCGAACAACATGCGGCTGGGGTTGGAGCCAAGATGCAGCGGCAGCAGATCTTGGTTGATCACATCGGTGTTACCCTCGCGCAAGTGTTCGTCGGTGGCCTCCACCGGGCGGCTACGCTTTTGCTTGCGAATATGGTCGATGGCAAGGTTCATCACGATGCGATACATCCAGGTGTAAAAGCTTGAATTTCCTTCGAATTTATCAAGGTACTTGTAGGCTTTGACAAACCCGTCCTGAACCACGTCTTGGGCATCGGCCGGGTTGCGCAGGACCCCCACCGCAACCGCGAAGAGCCGCCGGTGATAGCGCTCGAACAGGCTGCGAAACGCGCCACGGTCACCGCTGCGAGCGGCGTTAACCAGGTCGCGGTCAGCAAATTCTGTAGCGTCCGAGGCAACATGCCTCTGGGTAGACGCGATGACAGGGGGCTTATTCACTAGGCGCTGGTATATCACTACCTACCGACCGATAGGGAGAAGTCGAGCCAATCCTTGGGATCACACCAACATCGCGCTACACTGCGCGCGTGGCGAACTCGGCGACCAAAGTCAGTGGATTTTTATCCATTGTACGCGACAGCTTGTTGCGGCACGAAGCCCATCGCGCCGTCGGCTGGACCACCAGCGCCATTGCCACCATTGGGTTAGCGACCGCACTCGCCGGGTTCTGGTTGGTGGGTTCGCGTGCAACTGCGCTCTCGATCATCAGCATCGGCGGCGTGGCCGCGCTGCTAACGTTGATTGCCGGCGCGGTATTTGGTTGGGTGGTGCCACGCAAACGATTCGCGACCGACCAGGACGTCGCGCGATTTGTTGGCAGCGCGCAGCCCCAAGTCGCATCTGACTTGTTATCGGCGGTGCAATTTTCGCAGGCCGGCAACGCGGCAAACGCCGCTGGCAGCCAAGGCACCACCTCACGCGACATGATCGAAGCCTTGATCAACGCAACCGCGAACCGCATCGAAACCATCGCGCCAGCGACGCTCATCGCCCACCGCGACCGCATCGTCGCAGCGCGGATTGGAATGGCGAGTGTAGTTACGGTTGGGTTGCTGACTATTGCAGCACCGCAGGTTCGGCATGGCTGGCGTAACTTGGTTGCGCCACGCTCCGACGCATTTCACGGTGCAGCTTTGTCGAGCGTCCCCATCGTCGGGGACCTCGATATTAAGTTAACGTATCCGGCCTACACTCATCGGGCCGAAGTAACCCTGACGTCGGCCAGCGGCGATATTCGCGCACCTGCCGGCACGCGCGTCACGCTGCTTGCGCGGCCCTTGCTCAACGTGAGCGTGGCCGAGCTCATGCTCGAAGGCGCCACCCCCAACGACACCCAAACCATCGCCTTGGTTACCGCCGATGATCGCTTGGTAGGCGAATTCATCGTGAAAAAATCGGGGCGCTATCGGTTCGCCGTGGTCGATGACCACCGCCGGCGCACCATCGAGGCGAGTCCCCGCACCATCGAGCTGGAGGTAGATCGTGCGCCAACTGCGCAGTTAATCGCGCCGGCCGACGTGTTAGATGTAAGCAATTTGCGCCAAGTTGAATTGGCGTATGTGCTCGAAGACGATTACGGCATCACCAGCATTGAACTGATGTGGATCTCGGGTCGCGAAAGCGGCAAAAAAGTTGTGCCGATGGGGCCGGCAATACCGACGCCCAATGTAGCCAACAGCGCACTGTCACCGACGCCCGCAACGAAAAGTGAGTCGCGCATCACCGGCAAATTATTGTGGGACATGGCCGAGCTGCCGCTGCCGGCCGGCGCTGAAGTGCGGTATTGGCTTGAAGTAAAAGATAACGACAACATTAACGGCCCGAATCTCGGGCGGTCGAAAGAGTATCGGCTCAAAGTGATTAGCCCACGCGAGCGCCACGAACAGGTCTTGGCCAAGCAACAAGAGCTTGCCGACAAGATGCTCGATGCGTTAGCTGAGCGGCTGGTCATTGCAACCGGACCCGGCGGGCCGACCGCCAGCGCCACACCGGCACGTGGCCAGCTATCGTTGGGTGAACGGGAAACCATGCAACGCTACGACAGTGAATTGGTGGCAAGCGTCGTCGATATCCGCGCGGCCTTCGACAAGGATGTGCATGCCAGCGATGCACTGCGCAAAATGCTCGACAAAATGCGGGACCGCCTCGACAAGCTGGTTACCGCTGACAACCACGTCATGGACGCGTTGCAGCGCGAGCTGCAAAGCCGCGGCAAGGCGCCGGTACTGCTCGGGCGGTTTACCAGCAGTGATACCAAGTGGATTCTCGAACTCGAAGATGACGCGTTGCAGTTGGCAGACTGGCTTGATCGCGAGCGCGTTGAAGCAATGCTCGACGTTGCCGACGAAGCCGCGGCCCACCGCAAACGCCTCAAAGAACTACTCGATGAATATGCCAAGACCGGCGATCCGCGCCTGAAAGCGGAAATCGAACGCGCGATGCGCGCGTTGCAGCAATCCCTAGCGCAACTCGAAAAACATCGCGCTGCCGTGCCACAAGATGTGCTTGATCAATTTGTGAATCGGGATGCACTCACGCAGCAGCAAGCCGAGTCGTGTCTCGACGAAGTGCAGCGGCTTTTTGCAACCGGCAAAATTGCCGAAGCTCAAGCAAAACTAGCGACCTGCAGCCAAACCATGGACGCGGCGGCCGAAGCATTAGAAAACTCACTGCAACAACTGCGCGGCGACCGGTTCAGCGACGAACAACACAAGCTCGACGAAGTCATGAACGAGTTGGCGGATACCGCCAAAGATCAAGATGACATTGCTGGCGAAGCGAGCCGGATGTTCGATGAATACGCCGCCAAAGCCGACACCATGAGCAGCGTCAACAAGCGCGAAGCTGCCAGTAAAGTTGCGCTGATTCTCGACAAAGTTCGTCGGCACCTGCGCGCAATTCCCGACAATGGCCTAACGCCGTTTTCGAAAGAAGAACTCGATATCGTCGAGCGCCGAATCGCCGACGTTGAGCGGACGGTCGACGATGGCGATCTCGCGGAAGCCGCAGCGATGGCGAAACAAGCCCAGAGCAGCTTGCAAACCATTGCCGGCGAACTCGACGCCGCCATGACCGACGATCCGCAATCACCGTTCGCCGATGCCACCGCCGACGCGCTAGCCGGCACCGAAAAAGCTGGCGCGTCGGTCAAAGAACTCGTCGACGCGCTCAACAAACTCGCACCTTCACCACAGTCGATCATGAGTGCCGACGACAAACGGGCGATGGAACGCTTGCGTCGACGCCAAGCCCTCAATCGCGACCGCGCCACCAAGTTAGCTGAGCGAGCCAAACAACTCGGCAGTGAGCTGCCCGGTGGTGCCAGTGGCGATATCGCCAAACGCCTGGGCAACGCCGTCGAGCGCATGGGCGCAGCGGATGATCGGCTCAAAGCCACCGACCCCGGCGGGGCCCGGGCAGCGACGCGCGCCGCGTCGGAAGCCCTTGACCAAGCCCGCAAAAAAGCCCGCGATGCAGCGCGGCAACGCCAAGAAGGTGCCGGCGCGTCGGAAGAGCCCATTCGGATTCCGGGCGCCGATGATTACAAAGCGCCTGAACAATTTCGCGAGGACATTCTCGAAGCCATGAAGAAGCGCGGGCCCGGCGGCTACGATGACATGCTGAAACGCTATTACGAGGAGTTGATTCGATGACCACGCGATGCGCTCGAAATACAGCGTCCCCGCGAACGCCGGGCCACAAGGTCATCGTAGCGCTAACATGCTGCGTGCTTGCGATTGCGCCGGTGGCGCCGGTAGCGGCGCGGCAAGACCGCACCGTCGTTGGGGATGTCATCAAAGCCGCACGGTTGATCAATGCCATGCGTTTTGACGAAGCCAAAGCCGTGATCGCCGAACTCGCGCAAAAATCGCCCAACACGCCCGAAGTGCGTTGGCTCCGCGCAACGCTTGCGTTCAACATTGGCGACTACGCTGGCGCTATCGCCGCCTTAGATGGCATTGCCGACGACGCGGCCGATGGCGAGGTGGGCGACACCCGGAAGTTAGCCATGTCGTCGTTGGCGGTAACCAAGGCCTTCGTCGAAAAGAAGTCACAAAAAGGTCACTTCATTATCCGTTATGCACCTGGCCCCGACGAAGCCATTGCGCAGCTTGCGGGCGATGTTCTCGACGCTGCGCATGAACGCATCGGCGCGGACCTAGGCTTTACGCCAAGCGATCCCATTCGGATTGAACTGCTCGGCGCGCCCAGCGATCTTGCGCAATTGTCACCACTAACCGAAGCCGAGATCGAAACGACCGGCACGATCGCGCTATCCAAATACAACAAGCTGATGGTGGTCTCGCCGCGCGCGACGATGTTTGGCTATCCTTGGATGGATACGCTTGCGCACGAATACACCCACTTGGTTATTTCGCGCATGGCCTTCGACACCGTGCCGGTATGGCTGCAAGAAGGTTTGGCCCGCTTCGAACAAGTGCGCTGGCGCGCCGCGCCCGGCGTGACCATGTCGGCCTCCGAGCAAGCGTTGCTCAGCACAGCGCTGCGCAAAGGCCGGCTCATTACCTTTGATGAAATGCATCCGTCGATGGCGAAACTGCCAAGCCAAGACGCGGCAGCCTTAGCTTACGCCGAAGTGTACGCACTCGTCGGGTGGATGCACCAAAAAGTAGGCTATGCCGGCTTACAACAAATGTTGACGCGGCAGCGCGACGGGGAAACCACCAAACATGCGGTTGCTAACGTGCTTGGCACAACCTGGGGCCAAGTGGAAGTCGCGTGGAAAAACAGTCTGCGCGTGGTGGATGCCACATCCAAACCTGGCAAGCCTAACCGGCACCGAGGCATTCGCTTCAGCAAAGGCGGCCAAGACTCCGACAACGTGGGCCTCGATCACCTCGGCAAGACCGCGCAAAAATTCGCACGGCTCGGTGGCATGTTGCGGGCCAAAGGCCGGTTGGCCGCAGCCGCGATCGAGTATGAAAAGGCACTAGCCGCCGACCCGAGCGATAGTTTTGTCGCAGGGAAACTAGCGCGCACACTCGTGGATCAAGGCGAATTTGCGCGCGCCGCCGAAGTTGCAGCCCCACTGCTGGCCAAAGACCAAGATGATGCGGTTGCCGCCGTAACACTGGGGGTCGCGCGGGCGGCACAAAACGACTTCGCCGCCGCCGCCGCCGCCTTCGAGCTGGCGCTGCGGGTGTCACCGTTTGATCCAACCACGCGTTGCGGGTTAGCCGAGGCCTATCAGGCGCTCAACGATCCGCGGGCGATCCGCGAGCGCGCCGCTTGCGCGGTAGTGCGCAAGTAAGGGCTTGTGCATAAATTACCAGTCCTAACCAATTTGCCTACCCTTCGCCAAAGACAATTCAAGGCGTCAGTGTAGGGTTAGCACGAACCCCGAAACAACTATGTCGACTACGCCAACCGTAACGCCAACTGCCTTGGATGCCACCACAACTGGCTCAACCAGCGCTTCATTCCCAGCCGCGACCGGCACCGCCGGAAGCCCGATCGCTGCGTCGACCAGCGGCTCGTTTGCATCCGCCAGTGGCGGCACCAACGAAACCGAAGCGAGCGCCAACGATCTTGCCGCCATCGCCGAACTGTCGACCGCGTACAAACAAGTATTGGCCGAAATCGACAAACGCATTATCGGCCAACGCCGCGTCATCGAATACTTGCTCACCGCGTTGTTTGCGCGCGGCCACACGCTGTTTGTCGGCGTGCCGGGCTTGGCTAAAACCCTGCTCATTTCGACCTTGGCCGAAACGCTCAACTTATCGTTTCAACGCATTCAGTTCACCCCGGACTTAATGCCGGCCGACATCACCGGCACCGAGATTCTCGAAGAAGACCCCAGCTCCGGGCGCCGTACGTTTCGATTTATTCGTGGTCCGGTGTTTGCCAATTTGGTGTTGGCTGACGAAATCAACCGGACGCCACCCAAGACCCAGGCCGCGTTGTTGCAATCGATGCAAGAATACAAAGTCACCGCCGGCGGCAACACCTACGATTTACCGTTGCCGTTTTTGGTATTCGCGACCCAAAACCCGATTGAACAAGAAGGCACCTACCCGCTGCCCGAAGCACAACTCGACCGCTTTATGTTTCAAGTCGACGTCGACTATCCGACCGAGGCCGAAGAAGAACTGATCGTGAAGCAACAGACTTCGGACTACCGACCAGCGCTGCAAAAAGTGCTTTCGCCTGAGCGAATTTTGCAGTTACAAGAACTGGTACGCCGCGTGCCGGTCGCTGATCATGTCGTCAAGTACGCGGTGGCCTTAGTCCGCGCCACTCGGCCAACCGCAAGCCAAGCACCCGCATTTATCAAAGAGTCAGTATCGTGGGGCGCTGGGCCCCGGGCCTCGCAGTTCTTGATTCTGGCTGGAAAAGCCCGCGCCATTCTCGATGGTCGCTTCGCGGTTTCCATCGACGACGTGGTGGCCCTGGCACGGCCAACGCTACAGCACCGCATCGTGCTGAATTATAGCGCCGAAGCGCAAGGCGTACGCGCCGGTGAATTGATCGACCGTTTGCTTGGCGTGATCGCACCGTAAGCTCATGCAAGTTGATGCTGCATCGCTCGCGAGGCTTGGCACCATGGCCGTACGTGCGCGCGTCTTGGTGCAAGGCGCATTGTCCGGCCTGCATCGCGCGTCACATCGCGGCTCCTCGGTTGAATTTGCCGAACACAAGCAGTATTCGCCGGGTGATGAGATCCGCCACATCGATTGGAAATCCTACGCCAAGCTCGGTCGCTATTTCGTCAAACAGTTCGATCAAGAATCGCAACTCACTGTGTATCTGGTGCTCGATGCCTCGGGTTCGATGAACTTTGCCGGCGGTGGCGCAAGCAAACTTGAGTACGGCGCCACCGCGTTAGCTTCGCTCGCGTATCTCGTAAGCCAGCAACAAGATCGTATTGGCCTGGTAATCTTTGGCGGCAGTAGCACGGTCATTCCTGCGTCCAGCCGCGTCAAGTTGCGCGACATCATGGACGCCTTGGACGCCGCCAATACCAAGGGTGGCAGCGGCAATCACAGCGTCAGCGAAGCGTTGCAACGCATCGCCGAACTCAATCGTCGGCGACGCGCGCTGGTGGTGTTGGCATCCGATCTTTTCGACGCCAGCGGTGCGGCTATCCCGGCCCTCAAAAAATTACGCGCCGCCGGCCACGACGTTTCGGTACTACAAACCATGGCACCTGACGAACTAAGCTTTCCCTACGACGGGATGACGTTGTTCGAATCGCTAGAATCCGACCACAAGCTATTGGCCAACCCCGCTGCGATTCGCAGCGAATACTTGGCCAAAATGCAGACGTTTCTCGACGACACGAAACACGAGTTACAACGGGCCGGCCTCGACTATCATGTAGTCACCACCAACACACCGGTTGAAACAACCCTGCGGACGTTGCTCATCGCCCGCAATGCATTAATGCGAGGCCGCGCGTAATGGCCTTTATTGCACCACTCTTATTGTTAGGTGGGCTCGCGGTTGCCGTGCCGATTGCCATCCATTTGTTTGGCCGACGCCGCGCCAAGGTCGTGCGATTCGCAGCGCTTGATTTCTTATTTCAAAGCAACCGCAAGACCGCACGCAGCATGCAGATCAAAGAAAAAGCGTTGCTGTTTGTTCGCGCAGCGGTGTGTTTGGCCATCCCGCTTGCGTTAGCCAAACCATTTACATCATGTGCGCGCTCGGGACCACGCGTTGCACGCGGCGCCCAAGCCGCGGTCTTCGTCATTGATGATTCATTCGCCGCAGGCATGATTACCGACGGTAAAACCTGGATGGTGCGGGCCTCGGCCCAAGCACGCGCGATCTTAACTCAGCTCGGCCCCGAGGCCGAAGTTGCGATTGTGCGCGCTTCGCAAAATGCTGACACGCCCACAGAACTAACGCGCGATCACCTACGCTTGGGCGACCAACTAGTTGCCATGGCACCGAGCGCGCGCCCGGCCGATACCCGCCGCGCACTGGAAGCCGCCGGCGCGTTGTTGGCCGCCTCGGGGCATAGCCAAAAAACCGTGTTTCTGTTTTCGCTGATGGCCAAGTCGGGGTTTCCGGCCGGCCCCGCACCCTGGGGCCCCTCCGGGCCGGTGCTTACCGTCGTCGACCTGCCCCTCGTCACGCGCAGCAATCTCGCAATCACCAAGCTCACCGTCGAGCCTGACCCGGCATCCGGTGCCCGTGGCATTGCGATAACGGCCGAAGTGCTGAATGCGAGCGCTGCGCCGGTGCAAGATCTTGAACTTGCCTTGCGGTTAGGCAGTGATGTGGTGGCGCGTGGCCGCCTTGACGTTGGCGCATTTGATCGCAAAGCCAAACGTTTTCTAGCGGTGCTACCCAAGGGCCTGCACGGTGCCGATATCCAAGTCGTCCTGCCCGGCGATGCCCTGCCGATCGACGATGTACGCAGCGCCCGGGCGGTATTGCGCGACGACGTACGGGTGTTGATCGTCAACGGTGATCCGCGCACTACTCGACGCGACGACGAAATCTTCTATCTCGAAACCGCGTTGCGGCCAGGCGACCGCGTCGACAGCGGCACAACCTTGCGCGCAATCACCCCTGATGAAGTGTCGGCCGAAGCGTTGGGCGAAGCCGACGTGGTCGTGCTGGCTAATGTGCCGGCGTTGTCACCAGCACGAGCCAGCGCGCTGCTGGCCTGGGTCAAAGCCGGCGGTGGGTTGTTTGTAACGCTCGGCGCGCACACCGATGCAGCGGCGTACAACCGAACCATGCGCGAGCTGCTGCCGCAAAGTTTGGGCGAAATCGTCGACACCATGTGGGGCGCGAGTCCTGATGAGCGTGCCGCGCGGGCGCTGCACTTAGAAAAATTCGCCGTTGACCATCCGGCATTTACGTCCTTGAGTAAAAATGCCGCGGAGCTACGCGATGCGCAATTTGGCCAACTCTTCCTCCTCGCACCCGACGGCAATGATGGCGCACGCACCGTGTTGGCTCGGTTTACCAATGGCGCCGCAGCACTGGTCGAAGCGCAACGTGGCACCGGCCGCATCGCCTTGTTTACCTCCACCATCGATCGCGACTGGAACGATCTAGCCATTCACCCAGGGTATTTGCCGATGATGCAACAGTTGGTCCGGCACCTGGCGCGTCGCCAAGCCGTGCTCGACGAGAGCGATCATCTGGTCGGCAGCTCGGTAACCTTGCCGGTCGCTGGCGTTACTAAACTCGAAGTCCGCGGCCCCGGCAATCTCGCAACGGTGTTTGATGGCGATCGGATCGCCGGTCGCACGTCGCTGCGCTTTACCAAAACCGATCAGCCCGGGCAATACCGCATCCGAACGTTTGACGCCGCCAATACGTCAACCGCGCGCGAAGACCTCGGGTTTGCCATCAACCTCAACCCGCTTGGGTCTGACCTCACTCCGGCCCCGCCGTCCATTTTGCCAGCCTCCGGCACTGGCGGTGGCAGCGAGCAAGCCGCCACCAAAGAACGCATCGAACTATGGCACGGCGTCGCTGCGGCAATTTTATTGCTGTTGCTGATTGAAGGCGCGTTGCTGCAGCGCGCGTAGGACGCACTGAACGCGCTGATTGAATGCAGTTTATACTTTCACAAGGTAACAAGGGCGCGAAACTACTGTACCTCGTCACCGTCGGTGTCAGAGCCGACCGCATTCGCAATGGCTGGTTCAGTTGCCATGATAAATTCGATTACTTGATTCACGTCGGAAAGAACCACGCCGGAAGTCAGCGATGCGTCTAATGGACGTGAAAAAAAGATAACGGTGTCATCCTTTTTTTTATGGTCAGCACCGACTGCACTTATTCCATTCGGAGACTGACGCCAATTCGCCCAAAGATCATCATCGAGTCGATGATATTTTGACGTAAGCACCAGTGCAGCCTGCCAGGCAAACTCATGTTCCGTAGCCGCAATTCCGATCAGCTGAGCGTAATGGATCGAAACACTTACGCTTTTCATCCTCGCCTGGAACGTACTCGGCGCGCCGACGACGAACCTCCGGCCACTGCGCTCGAAACATGCGCAACGGGTTGCCTCGCTCCCCAGCGTCCGCTGGGTTCGCTCCATAATCACGCGCACGTTATGCGCCAACTCCTAGCCGTTACAGATGCCCAACATTCGTTGGCACACTGCCTGCGCTGGGGTTTGCATGACGAAAACAGTGGTCTCGCTCCCCAGCGTTCGCTGGGTTCGCTCCATTTGGGCGGCTCCGCGCGCTTTGTCGCCTATGATCTCTCGCTGCAACTTGTTACCGCTGTTCGGCTAGCAGCAGCATCGTGGCGCACGGTCGGTGATCTCGGTGATCAGGGTCGCCGCGCCGCTGTCAGTGTTGCGCTCAACTTGCGCGAAGGGTCGGCGTACCTTGCCGGCTCGCCGTCGCGTCGTCGCTTCTTCGACATCGCGCATGCTTCCGCTTTCGAAGTTGAAGCGGTGCTCGACATCGCGCGGTATTGCGGCTTCGATGGCGTTGATGATCGCGCGGCACGGGCCTTGGCTGGTCGCGTCGCTGCGATGACCACGGCCGTGGTGCGTCGTCGGTAAGGCTACGTTGCCGTCGTCCGAGTACCGTGGTCTGAGTGCCGAGTAAAACCCCAATATTGCATGGGTTTTCTGCGATTTCTCTGACCTAAGTGGAATTGATACTAGCCGCGCAATTTCGCAGCGAGCGCTTGGTGGGCGGCACAGCCAACGCTGGCCGGCTCGACGGGAATACGGCCTTGCAGCGCGGCAT
>JAGPDK010000516.1 GCA_018057605.1 Kofleriaceae bacterium
GCGTTAGTGTGCGGACGTCTTTGATGGTGTAGCGCCGTTTGAGCGGCAGCGTGGGCGCAAAATAGCCGGTGTCAGCATCCGCCAAAAAACGCAGCCGGTATGTGCCTTGCGCGTTGCTTTCATCGCTGCGCACATAGAAGTTATCGGCGCTGTCTTTGGAAAATCGCAAGGCGACCTTCGGCGTTGCCTCGACTGACAAGATGCGCATGTCGGGCGCGACACTCGGCAGCGGCACGTCAACGCCGGGCTTGATGGTGACCAGGACCGAGCCCCAGAAACGGTCGCGCCCGCCGTCGTCAGTGGTCTTGGCACCAACCGGCACTTCGGTGAGCGCCTGCGAAACAATGGTCATGGTGTAATCTTCGCGCATGCCATCGAGGGCACTCATGCGTTTGAACGGCAGGACGTCAGGATTAAAGACACTGACGTAATACAACGTGCCGTCGCTGCCGGTATTGAGATCAGGTTTTTGTTCGGTGGCCCGGTCCGCGGTCACGTTATCGTTGCCAAGTACCGGCTCCCCATTCCGGGGCACCGTGCCACTGTCGGCCGGCTCGGGCAGGGTTTTGTCGCCAGCAAAAATCGCATCGGGATTTTTGGTCGGGTTAACGGCGCCGACGATTGGCGACGGGCCGTCGGTGCGCCCTGGACTCGGCAGATCTTCGTGGAGTACCGGGCGGTGCCGCGCCGGGCGCTGCTGTGCAATCGCCAGTCCGGCGGCAGCAGCTAGCATCGCCACGATACTGGCCACGCGGTACGGTCGATACATGCACCGACTATGACACATAATTTGCAGTTCGGTTCCATCCAGCGTGACGTGGAACATGGCGCGGTAAGGTATACTCCGCCGCGCTAATGACAGCGACAACGCCTCCGCGTAATGGCGGTTTGCCCCGGGCCGCCCGCGATGTGGCATGGGTGCTGGCGTGCGCCAATGCCGCGGCCGCGGTACTTGGACCGGTTTCCGACGCGCTATTTATCGAGCATGTTGGCGCGCGGTGGATCGGCGTCGCCGTTGCTGGCTCCAGCGCGTTATTGGCCATCGTGCTGGCGGTGATTGGCGCACTCTCGGACAGCTGGTCGCGGCGTGGACTATTGGTAGCGATCGGTGGTGGTGCGTTGACGCTGTGTGCGGTCATGTTGGCGCTCATCGGCTTGGTGCCGAGTGTCGCAGCGGTTGTGGGGTTCGTCGGCGGCAAGCAAATTATCGCAGCGATTGACCTCGTGCTTTGGGTAATCTTGGCGCATGAACTTGATGCACGTGCGGCCGCGCGTTATTTGCCGACGCTGGCAGCGCTTGGCGGTGCGGGCAGTGTGGCCGGCGCGCTGCTGGCGATACCGTTAGCGCGTTGCGGGCCGATCGTGGTCATTGCCGCGGCGGCTGCGCTGTTTGTGGTCGCGATCGCGATGGCTCGACGCTTAGTGGATCGGGCGCGCATCCGGCGGGCCTCGGTTCGCCCAGGCCTGCGCCTACTCGTCGATGCCTGGCGGGCTGGCGCAGCCGCAACGGGCCGAACACCTTTGGCGCGCGGGTTGGCGCTAGTCGCCGCGCTGGCCGGCGGATTTGCCGCCGCGGCGTATTTCGTCTTGGGCAGCGCGATGGCCCAAAGCAATGCATCGCTGGCCGAACTTACCTCGGTGCTCGCGGCCGTCAGAATGGTAACGCAAGTACTCATTGTATTTGCGCAGTGGCGGCTCACGGCATGGCTGCTGCGCAAGCTGGGCGTCGGGCGCGGCTTGATTGCGAGCCCGCTGCTATCAGTGGTGGTTACTGGGGGCTTGCTGGCCGTGAGTATGGCGCCTGGCCTTACGATGATCGGTGTTCCAGCGGTGGTGGTCATGGCAATTGCGATGCAAGTACTGGCGCGGCTTACCGATGCCGTGGTGCAGACACCAACGGATCGTCTGGTGCAGGCTTTGTTGCCCACGGCGCTACGTGGCCGCATCGCTGGATTTATCGAAGGCAGTGCCAAGCGCATGGGCGCCATTGCAGCGGGGCTAATGCTTTCTCTATTGCACGGCTCACGCGGTGCTGCATTGATCTCATGTGGCATCGGCATCGCTTGGTTGGCGGTGGCGTGGTGGTTTGCCCAGCGGGTCCCCAGACTGGCGATTTCGGCAGCCGCACAACGCACTGCGGGGCCGGGGGCTACCGACGCTGCGCTGGATGACGCGGTGGACGCTAGGACGATTGCATTACTCCATACTCAATTGACGACGACGCGCAGCGATGACGCGGTTGAACTGCTGGCTCGCTTACATTTACGTGGTCGCATTGATGCGGCGGAGGCGCTAACAGAAACTTTGGTGCGGCGACAGGCCCAAGCATCACGCATGCTGCGCGCGCGCGTAGTCGACGTGTTAGCTGACGGCCGCGCCCGGCCCAATTGCGCTGCGCGGTTGACCCGTTGTACGGCCGAATCCGACGTTGATTTTCGACGGTTGGTCACGCGCGCGATTGGGCTATGCGGTCCAAGTGATCTTGTCCCCGCATGGTTTGCAGCGCAAGGCGACGACGCTTGTGATGTGCAGCGCGTGGCTCGCTGGCGCATCAGCGGACGCCCCGTGCCAGAGCTCTGCAAGGCCATCGCGGAACTACCAACTCGAATCGCCGTCGAAGAAATGCGCATTGAAGTGTTGCGGCAAATTCGCAATCCGACGTTCGCGCCCACGGCGACCTTGGTGGCCGCCGGGTTGGTGCGCCTATTGGCGCGCGAAAGTGAGCAAGCGATCGGCCACCAGGGCGCGTTTGCGGCCCTTACGGAATGGGCGAACCGCAGTGCGCCGCGCGACGGCGAGTTCGTGTTGATTGCGCAACGGACCCGGGATGTTGCGCGAGGCGTCGTGGACTCGGACCTGCCGGCGTTAGTGCATACGCGGCCCGCTGCGCTAACGTTGGTCGCCGCGCTGTGGCGCGCAAGCCATCGAGCGAGCGACGAAGTCGAAGCGGTTTCAGACGAGGATTTGCGTCGGATGGCTGATGCGCTTGGGGATCGCCACGATGATATGCGGTCAGCAGCGTACGATGCTTTGCAAAGCATTGGCGCGCCGGCCGCGTACGAATTGCTTGCGACCATGACCTATCGTCGTCGCGCCGCCCGCGATTTGGCGGCACAATTATTGGCAGCAGTCGCGGTGCCGAAGTCGTTATTGCGGCGCGGCATTGATGTCGAATGTGATGAACTTGAACGCACCACGTTGGCGCTGGGTGCAGTTTGTGCGCCCGCTGGCCAGCCCGTGACATGGCTGGAACGTCGGCTCGACGAGCGTATTGACGAGATTGCCCATACGATTGTCTTGCTTGCGGCCGCCTCGCGTCAGGATGCGGCGCTGGCGGTCGCAGCGGATGCGTGGCAATGGGCGCCAAGCCGACGCGAGCGCGCACGATATTTGGCCGTGCTTGATGCGGCGTTACCGCGCGCCATCGTTGAACGTATTGGCGATGCCGTCGACGAACAGCCAGCCGCGGCCCGGGCCGCCGCAGTGGCCCAGCGTTGTGGGCGGCCCATCCCAAGCCAAGCCCAAGCCCTGCATGAAGAGTTAATTGGCCCCGACGCCATCGCCCGCAGCTTCGCGATGGATTTTCTCGACGTCCAAGCGCGGATGCGGCAGCGCAATGCGATCGCCTCGGTCGCGACCGCACAAATGCAAGCGGCAAATGCAGTCGAGATCTTGCGACGGGTGCATGATGTAACGCAGGATAGCCAAGTCGAAATGCCGAGCCGAGTTGAAACGTTGATCGTGCTAGGCAAGGTGCCACTGCTCGGGGCGTTATCGAGTCGCCAGCTTTCAGACCTAGCTGAACGCGCACGGTGGCAATCCGCGCCGCCAGGTGCCGTGATTATCGCTGGTGGCGAAGTTGTCGACGCATTGTGGGTGGTGGCGAGCGGTGAGTTGCGTATCGGCGATCGGTTTGTTGGCGAAGGTGAATCGGTGGACGAGTTGGCTTGGGTCGCGCCGTTAGCACTCGATCATGATGTGCAAGTGGTCAAAAGTGCGCAACTATTGCGTATTGACCGACTCGATTTCAACGAACTCGTCGACGATGTCCCGGGTCTGGGCGTGATGTTTTGTCGAGCGCTTGGCGAGCGGGTGCGGATGGCGGCCGGTGCTGGCTAT
>JAGPDK010000517.1 GCA_018057605.1 Kofleriaceae bacterium
GTAACAACGCGCGATATCCACCCAATGCGCCTTCGAGGTCGCCCATGCGCAACAGCTCGTCGGCGGTGTGCATGAGGTCATGGCTGGCGCCGCTAGCGACCGCAGCGGGGCGAATCCCCAAATCGTTGGCACCACGGGCACCAATCGGTTCATAGCCGATTTCAATGCCAGTGCGCTCAACCGCTAACATGGTGAGCTCGACACCGTGGGCCGACGGTAAGCGCCAGCCGCGCGGGGGGAGCAAGTGCCACAAGACATCGCGGACGACATCGATCTCTAAGTCACACAGGCCGCGCACCGACGGATGTAACGGGCGACGATCGTCGCTGCGGTCGCTTTGAGTGAACAAGGCGTGCAGCAACCGATGAATGACCACGGGGCCGGGCGTTGGAAAGTAGCCGTACACAAAAATATGGTCCGCAAGTACGCGGACCACCGAGCCGCTGGCCAGCAGATGCAGGCGAAATGAAATATCACAGACGCTAAGGCCCGATGAGGCTTGAATCCGCCCAGCCAAAAATCCGTCTTCAAAACGCATCGCGGCTTGCGTGATGCCAAGCGACAACAAACTTCGGGTGGTTTGCTCCAAGCGTGTTGCGACGTGATGCGACCCTAACCGCAACAGCAGTGAGCGTAGTTGGCCCCGGCAATTTTGGTAGGCCAATGGATCGTTGATGTCGGGCTTCGGCTTGACTTCAAACTCGAGGCGGCGCACATCGAGCAAGCCGACGGCGATGCCGGCACCCGCCAACGTAACCATGTCGGCCGTCGCGGTTACTAATAATGGCAGCGGTAAAAGTTCTTCCCGCGTTGGTTCGGTTGCGATGCCCACAGTGGCGTGAGTCTACCTCAAATTGCCGGACGCAACGCTGATCCCATGAACTCGAATCTGGGCAGCGCGCATCGCTGTTGGTGCAAGGTGGGCGGGTGCGCTTGGTCCCGTGCGCCCCAACCCCGGCGTGGCCCGCAGGCCGACCGGCCCTAAGCGTTGTGGTGCGCGGCGCGGCGTGGCGTGGGTTATTCGAGTGCGGCGTCGTCACCACTGCCATACGACATACAAGGTTTGTATGAGTTTGGCAGGGGCTTGCCTTGGTCATCATATTCGCGCACCAGCGATGCCGACGGTTTGATCTTGCCGGCTTTATAGAGTGTCTCGCAGCGGTCTTTGAGCCAGCCCATCAGCGCGTCGTTACTGCGGCGTTGTTTGATGAGTTGAATCATGTTGTCGGCTTTTTTGTCGAATTCTTTCATGTCTGGTTCGGCGCGCGTAATCAATTGAACGATCGCGTATGAACCTTGGGCATCAAAAATTCCGTCGGCCAGACCATTTGGGGAAAGCGTGTCGAACAACAGGCTAACCAATTCTTTCGCTTCACCGAAGTCGACCAGGCGGTTCGACCGAGGCACCGGGCCTAACCGTGTCACGCTGGCTTTGTTGATTGGGCCAAATGCCGGCAGTACATCGGTCGAAGGTGCAAGTGGATTCACTACTGCCACCGCCGGTGGGGCGGACGCAACCGTTGTCGCGGTCGGCGCCGAGGCGGTGGCACCAGCTCCCGTGGCACCAGCAGGTGTTGCCTCGGCCGTTGGTGTGGCAGTGGCGGCAGATCCCGTGCCAGCTTGGCTGGTCATCCAGCCGGCTTGCACATCGCGGCTTTCGACGGTGATCGCGCCGGTCTTCATCGCCGGTTGCTGCATCTTGAGATACTCTTGCAACAAGCGTTGCTTTTGGTCGTTGGGTAGGTTGGGGTCATTAAGAATGCGCTGCAAATCGATGTCTGGGCTCATCTGCTCGCGCTCGTAGAGGCCATCAAGATTTTTACCTTTTTGGCCTTTGTCGTCGGCCGGTTTGGCAAGTTCGGCTTTGGCCACCACAAGTGCCGCAAGCGCGGCCCGCTTGGCGGCTTCTTTGCTCCACGTGTCTTTCGCCAATTCAACTGCAAGTTCGTGTTTGACTTGGTCAAATGTTAAGTCGCCTTCGCGTTGGCCGTCGATGAGCAACAAATATGCGCCGCGCGAGGTTTTTACGACGGTCGAAACCTCGCCTGATTTGAGGCTTTTGACGGCTTCGTTGAGTTCGGTTTCGCCCAGTTGTGGGCTGTCTTTGGTTCGCCAACCCATGTTGCCGCCCAGGTATTTGGTGGCTTCGTCGGCCGATTGTGATTTCGCAGCCTCGGCAAAGCTGATTTTGCCAGCGGCAATGTCGGTGCGCAGCGTGCTGAGCTTGGTGACGATGGCGTCAAACGCGACATTCGTAACTTCTGCCACTGGCGCTGGCGCAACCGGTGCAGCGCCGCTGCCATCGGCGGCCGGTGCCGGTGCCGGTGCCGGTGCAACAACCGGCTTGGCCATAAAGATTTGGCGCACGCTGATCTGCGGCTTAACCGCTTTGTATAACCGTTCGTCGGCGGTGAACGCCGCTTTGATTTCAGCTTCGTGGCCAGTGACAAAGCGCGCGACATCGGCTTCCGACAGCCTCATCGCCGCGCGGTACACGGCTGGCTGGAATTTAACGGCGTCAAACGTGACCGTATTGTTGTCGTAGAGAAACTGCTGCAAGGCTTCGTCGCGTGACACTTGCACGCCGTTGCGAATCAGGTCAGCGGTGAGTGCGGCCAGCATTTCGCGCTTCTGGGCGTCCTTAAAGGCGTTCATCGAGACTTGCCAATTGCGTTCAACCAGCGCTTGGAATTTTGGATAGCTAAAGAAGAATTGGCCATCCACTTCGTCGAACAACGACTTTTTAATGTTTTCGCGGCGGCCGTCAAAAAACAACGAGCCGCGTTTGATCTCTTCATCCACGGCCTCGTCGGTGACGCGCAGGCCACGGCTTTCACCTTCTTGAGCCAGCATTTCGCGGCGAATGAGCCATTCGAAAACCTGCGCTTTTCGGGCAGCGGACGGGCCCGTTGAAATCTGGTACGGAATCGCAAAACCGGGGCGCGTGATCTCGGTACCGTTCACCACCAAGGCGGTGTTGGCGGCGTCGTTGCTACAACCTCCGCCACTGCGGTTTGCTTGTGGCCCAAAATTGAGCACAAACACCACGATGAGAACACCGAAGATCAGATAGATAAAAATGGACGCGCCGGATTTGCGCATGCTCTGCAACATAAGAAATGGCTCACTTGCCCGCCGGTAATCGGGGGCGGCGCATCCTACGGCCAGCCGTGCGAGGCTGCAACCACCAGTCCGGTAAAAGCACCCAGCCCGGCCAGCTCGTCCTGAACTGAGGCAGGGGGTGACGCCCGGGTGACGCAAACCTGGCGCGGGGTTTGCGCGCGGCCACCATAGGCCGCAATCGGTCTATGCCGGGCTAGCCCGGGATTTCCTTGCATGATCTGCGAATCGCGTGCTAAGTCGAGGTCCCTTCGGGGCGCCCTTCGACCGCAATTACAAATTGCGATTTTTCTTGAATAAAACCCAATGAGTAGTGGTTTACGGTTCCAAGCTCATTGTTCTTTTTTTGGCCAAACCTTTTTGAGAAACTAGATGCTATTTGATTGGGTCTACGGAATGTTCTCGAACGACCTGGCCATTGACTTGGGTACAGCGACCACGCTTACTTTTGTCAAAGGCCGCGGGATTGTAGCTAATGAGCCGAGCGTGGTTGCGGTGCAGGCGGCGTCATCGGGCCCGAAAAAAGTGTTGGCGGTAGGTAAAGAAGCCAAGGAAATGCTTGGTCGCACGCCGGGTAACATCGTTGCAATTCGGCCCATGAAAGACGGCGTCATCGCCGACTTTGAAGTTACCGAAGCCATGCTGCGTTATTTTATTCAAAAGGCGCACTCCCGACGCACGTTGGTGCGGCCGCGCGTAATTGTTTCGGTGCCTTCGGGCATTACCGAAGTTGAAAAGCGTGCCGTTCGAGATTCGGCGTTGGCAGCGGCCGCGCGTGAAGTGTATTTGATTGAAGAACCGATGGCGGCAGCTATCGGTGGTGGCTTGCCGATCACCGAACCGACCGGCAGCATGATCGTCGACATCGGCGGCGGTACTACTGAGGTTGCGGTCATCGCACTGGCGGGCGTTGTGTTGTCAAAATCCATCCGCGTCGCGGGTGACAAGATGGACGAAGCCATCGTGTCGTACATCAAGCGTAAGTACAACCTGCTTAT
>JAGPDK010000518.1 GCA_018057605.1 Kofleriaceae bacterium
AGCTTTACCTCGTACCGTTAGACCCGTTTGCTTTGGACACGATGTCTGACAAAAGTCTTGGCGTTGCGCAGCTTTCCGACGATGTGCTCGATGTGTGGGCCGACCTCAAGCTGGGTTTATGTAGCTTCGATACGGGTTTTCCTGACCAGGCTTGGTCGGTGTGGCGCGAGCTTTTTGATGTTCATTGGGGCGTTCATGCTGTGAACGCATTGCAGGCGATCCATGCTGCCTCGGCTACGTTGCGGTGAGGCGTGGGACGCATGAGTTTGGTGATTCGAGAACCGAGCGCCGAGATTCGAGCGCCGAGTAAGCGATGTAGGGTTGGCGACGGCCAAAGCCAAGAAACCCAAACCGAGTCGATTCAATGCAAAACTTGCGGATGTGGGCGTTCCTGTCGATCAAACCGTGCGAATAGTTGGGATCGTTGCGATTTTCGGTTTACCATTATTCTAGTGCGTATCGATCATCGTCTGCCCGTAGCGCTGGCCCATCCGGTTGATTGGATCAAGATCTTTGATCCCACCGACTGGACAGTTTTTGTTGAAACGATGCTCAATGCACCACCTGGCACCCCGGTGCAAGTTGAGATTTCGGTCGCTGGCTGGTCGGTATCACTGTTGGGTAGCGTTGTTGGCTCGCGCGATGAAGGGGTCATTGGCCTGACGGTTGCGGTGGCTTCGAGTGAGCGAGAAAAGATCAATTATCTCAATGGCTTTGTTCGTGGCGGCTTGCTCAATCACCGCGAAAAACGACGGTTGCCGTTGCAACTGAAGGTGACCTACGGAGCGGTCGATGGTCCGGCAACTACGACCACCAAAGATGTTAGCGATGAAGGGCTGTTCCTGTTATCGGACAAACCGTTGCCGCCAACCTCGCAGCTGCACATGTTGATTACGGTTCCTGACCGTAAACAGCCGTGGTCGGTGATGGGCAAAGTTTCGCATGCCATCGGTATCCATGATGAATTGCCGGCTGGCATGGGCATTATGTTGGACCTCAACGATGTTCAGCGCACCGAATGGACGTCGATTTTGGTCGAGCTTGAAGCCAAAATGGCTAGCGGCGAAATTACCTAGTTTGCGAATGGTTTGGTGATGTCAACGGATACCGCGCGCGCGTCGCGAACGCCGCGCAGCAGCGCTAAGCTAGTGGAGCCTGCCGTGAGTTGGCGCGATGGCGTTTTTCTCACCGGCAGTTCGATCTGGTGTGATGCGCGTCGCCGCCGTGATGTTTGTTTTGCGTCATCGGCGCTGGGCGTGACTACACGTGGCCACGGCCAACTTATTGCGACGCCGCTGACCATGGCGTTGCTGGGCGCGAATAGCCCGGGCCAATTGGCGGTGCCCGTGCGTAAGCCGTTTACCTTGGGTAAGCTCAAGTTGGAGCTTTTCCCGTCGGGGGCAGCGCTGGGTTCGGCAGCACTGCGGGTCGATTTTGGCGATCGCAGCGTGGTGTACGCCGCCGCCGTGCAACCGGCTGATGCTGGCATTGCCACCATGGATGCCGGCGAAGTGCGGCGCTGTGATGCGTTGGTGGTCGACGCACCCTATGGCGACAAGCGGCATCGCTTGCTGAGCCCGGCCAAAGCTGTGGTGCAGTTGCAGTCGTGGGTCGACAAGCAGATTTTTGCTAAACGCACCGCGGTAATCTTCGTCGATAATTCGATGCGGGCACTCGATGTACTGCGCGCGCTCACTGCGGCCAAACAACATGACCGCTGGGCGGTTGCCGCACATCGCTCGATTCGTTTGATGGCTCAGCGCGGGGCCTCGGTGCAACCTGGCCTCACGGTGCCGGTGCTAGCAACTGCGACCCGAGGCAACGTGATTATTTGGCCGTTGGCAGCGCGGGCGGCCTTGCTGCCGCTGCTGGCGCAACGCTCGGTGGCCACACTTTGGCTGTCGGGTGAGGCATACGACAAAGCCTTGGTGGCCGCGCATGGGGTCGATGTTGGCTTGGCCTGGGCGGCGGCAGCCGACCGCGATGGGTTATTGGAGTGGATCTCGGCGAGTCGCGCCCACACCGTGTACGTAACTGGGCGCTGTGCGACGACGGTGGCCAACGCAATCGGGGCCACTGTGTTGGGGCCACCTGAACAAATGCATCTTTTTTAGCCGGTTGTTTTCGTGAGCAGCTCAGGCCATGACCGAGCGGTGGTGCTATGCTCGCCCCATGTTTGGCATGGGCGGAACCGAGATCATCGTGATCTTGATAGTGGCCCTGATATTTCTGGGCCCGGATAAGCTTCCGGAAGCTGCTAAATCAATTAGCAAAGGTATCCGCGACCTCAAACGGTCGACGCGGGACATTCAAGAAACCTTTGAAGCCGACGAACAGTTTGGTGGCGCGATTCGCGATATCAAAAGTGCCTTGCGCGGCGAAGATGCGCCGGTGCGGCCGAAAAAGAATCTGGCGCAAGCCAGCGCGATCGCGGTCGCCAATGGCGTGGCAAGTGATGACGACGATGATGATGAGGTCGTAGCTGGTGGTGCGGCGGTCAGCGTTGGCACTGCAATCGAGGCTGGCAACGGCGTGGCAAGTAATGCAGATGATACACTTCCAGTTACGCAACCCGAACCAGTGGAAGCTGCTGCTGGAGTTACGGCATTGGCGACACCTGTGGCAGCGGCGTCGATGGTTAGTTTACCTGCGGTGGTTGGGCAGGCCGCGGCCGCCAGCACGTTGAGCGCCAGCACCGACGAAGATCGGGCTGCCGATGCTGCGGTGGCCGCGATGATTCGCCCGGCACCGGGCGCGATTGCTAAAGGTTCGGTGTTGTCGGATACCGATGACCAGGCCAAGAAAGCGTAACTTGTGAGCGCTGCTGGCAAGAGTCCTGCTGCGAGTAACGCTGGGGCAGGTAAGTCTGGGGTAGGTAAGCCTGGGCCCACCAAAGCGAGCGCTGATCTTGAAGAAGGCCGGATGCCGTTTATGTCGCATCTGGTGGAGTTGCGCGACCGGGTCCGCAACGCCGCGATTGCGTTTGTGATTGGCGTAGTTGGTGCGTATTTTTACTCGGTTGAAATCTACCAATGGTTGCGAGCTCCGCTGTTTGCAGCGTGGCGTGAAAACCCAGCGCGCGGCGAGCCGTACATGGTTTTCTCGTCGGTGACGGAGCCGTTTTGGGTCTATATGTCGGTGTCGTTATGGGCCGGCATCTTTGTTGCGTCGCCGTTTATCTTCTATCAACTTTGGAAGTTCATTGCGCCAGCGCTGTACAAGCGCGAGCGCCGCATGGGCGTGGCATTTGGCGTAGTGTCGGCGGTGTTCTTCATCGGTGGCGCGGTGTTTTGTTACTACTTTGTGCTGCCTGCGTTGTTCCGCTTCATGCTCGGTTACATCGACAGTAATCAACGCGCGAATTTGGTGATGACGGAGTACATGGACCAAACCCGCAATACGATGTTGGCGTTTGGTGGTGTGTTCGAGTTGCCGTTGGTGATTTACGTGATGGCGTTGGTTGGGATGGTGACGCACCGCAGCCTGTGGAAGTTCAACCGCTGGTTTATCGTGGTGGCGTTTATCATTGGCGCAATTTTGACGCCGGGCCCCGACGTAGTTTCGCAGCTGTTCATGGCGATGCCGATGATCGTACTTTACAATTTGTCGATTCTTGCGGCGTGGCGAGTGACGCTCCGGCGAGAAGCGAAGGCAGCGGCGTTGGCGAAGGATGGTGTACCTGAGGATACCGATGTCGACGACGACGACGAGTGAGAGCTGAACTGAGCATGGCTTGATCGATCCATTGGTCCGAAAGTCCGAAAGTCCGAAAACCGGACAACTAGCGTTGGGTACATGGTACGAAACGATGATCTGGTGATGCTAAATAACTTGGTGGTGGCATGAAGCCAGCGTCGAGGCACCTACCCCCTGCGATGACAGGTTGACCGTTCCCTCGCAGCTTTCGCGCCACCCGAACCTAGTATTTCTGCTCGTCGCGTAAGCCCGGAATGAACCGCTTGGGGGCCTTCGAACCGGGCGCTCTCGATGCTCCATCACAGTCACCTGCCATCTTGTGGGTGGCCGGTGCCCGCCGCTTCCGTGCCCCGCTTTGATTATCTGCAGAACGCAGCACTGCAGTCCGCAAGTCCGCAAGTCCGCAAGTCCGCAAGTCCGC
>JAGPDK010000519.1 GCA_018057605.1 Kofleriaceae bacterium
TTCGCCGTTTGTCCACGCCGATTCGGCGCAAACACGCGGCGTTGTTGATGATGGCGAAGTCACATCAACAACCGAAATTCCATTGCCGCCACACAGTGCCACGCAGCCCACGCCCCAGCCCCTCCCGCCAGTTGCTGCCGCGCCAGAGCCAACCTTCGTCGGCGTGGTGCCTCCTAGTGGCCGGGCCACGACCGCCGACGATCTTGACGAAACCACCAGCAATTCACCGGCACCCACACCTGACTCAGCGCAGCAACCGAGTGCAGCACCGTCAAATCTGGCGGTGGAGGTAACCCCGGAGGCGCAGGCAGCGACCGCTGACCAAGCCGAACAAGTATTGGTCAACGCTGACATGGCACCAGGCGCCAGCCCGAGTCGCCGACACGACGAACTCAATCCAGTAACCGGAAATTGGACAATTGCGCTAACACCGGCCGGGCCGGCAACGATTGTACGCGAACCGTTAGCGCCACAATTTGAACTCGCACCGTCGGTGCGTGTCGGCAATGCGCCGCTTGAGATTTCTGGAGCCGTTGGTGGTCGCACCGATGAAACCGCCGCGCATCGGCCGGTCGGCACCTCGCCGTCGGTCGAAATCTCGGCCGAGCTTGCGCAGCCCGAAATGCAACCAGTGCCACCAATAGTGCCGGTGCAATCGCTACAAAGCATGATGGCGCGGATGCCGCCAAGCAGTACCCTCGTTGGAGACACAACTGCCGAGGTCGGAAACGCTGCGCAATCCAACGGCGCCGTCGATCCCTATGGGCCAACTGACAGTTATCAATTCGGAGATCTGGGACAGCTACCCCCGCCGGCAATTGCACCTGTAGCGCCCCCGGCACCGACCAGCGCGAATCCCCACTTCAACCAATTTGCAACGCCAGCACAAGGCCTCGCGTCGCGGGCCTTCGGTGCGCAACCCGCGCATCATGATCCTCGAGCGTTAACCGATGGTGGTACCGGATTTTTTCAAAGCGAAGAGTCGGCCGCCAACCGGCCGCGCTACCAAACCACCGGTGCCAACATAAGTTTGCCGGAACCGCGGTCGCGACGCGTGCTGTACATGGCCGCGGGTGCCTTTGCCGTGATTGCCATCGCAATTATCGTATTTGTCGCGCTGGGTGGAACCGCGTCGACGAAATCCACCAACCCAACTGGCAACGGCGGATCGGCGCAGCCCCTTGGCAGTGGCAGCGACCAGCGCGTCACCCACGTAGATGACCATGGCAGCGCCAACACCAACGCGGTTGACGCCCCCGTTGTCGACGCTGGTGCCGAACCAACCCTCGACGCTGCGGCCACCACCGCGGTGGGTGTCGACGCCGCAATCGACGAACCGGTACCCACCAGCACCTTGTGTACGCTCAACTTAAACTCGGAACCAACCGGCGCTGAAGTTGTGAGCGACAAACTGATGTTAGGCGTTACGCCATTTTCTATCGACGTAGCGTGCGGTCAGCCGTTACCGCTCAAATTCCGCAAAGCCAAATGGATCAGCATCAGCAAAACACTCAAGCCAACCCGCAAGGGTGTTTCGTTTACCGCGCGCTTACTCAAACCAGCGTTGAGCATCCGCGTGATCTCGACGCCACCAGGGGCCAACGTAACTCTCAACGGTAAAGCTGCCGGCGTTACGCCAGCCACAATTAAACTAGCGCCCGGTGCAGCGGCAACGATTGCGGTCGTTAAAAAAGGCTTTGTGCCAGCAGTGAAAAAGCACACCGCCAAAGCCAATAACGAGCTGGTGAATTTCACGCTGGTGAAGAGCCGGACACGGTAGTCGGCTCGGTGCAAACCAGCACCGCCGGCGCAGTCAACCAACGCATCGCAGCGGCAATGGTATCGAGGGTCGTAATGTTGCGTTGCTTGCAAGCGTGCGTGCGTTGCGCCTGAGCCGTGAGGGCCCGATCACCGTACAGCGACCAATGCTGCAATCGCGTGGTGCGATTGAGCAGACTTTGCATCGACCACATAGCACCCGCGCGTCGACGCGCCACGACGCGGTGAATGTGTTCGGTTGAAATCCCGTTTTGAATTGCAGCATTGAGCACCCGTTGCACCGTGCTGATCACGTCCGCGCGTGCACCGCCTGGCCGGGCATCGACGACAACGTGCAGTTCGCCGCCCAGCCGCGTTAGCTGCGCGTATGCCGACACCCGTTGCGCAAGCAACTGATCGTAGATCAAGGCCCGCCACAATTCACCGGTGCCGGGCATCGCCAGCGCCGCCAACAGCACATCCAAGATGCGGCCATCATCTGAGCCCATCACCGGGCCACGCCACACCCAGTGCAAACGTTGCAACTTGGCAAACCCATCGGGCACGGTAACCTGGTGCGCCACCAACTCCGAGGCGTCGACGGTTCGGCGCAGCGCCGGTGCCGAGCACGGAAACGTGCCAAAGTACTGATCGACCAGGTCGTCACAGTGCGCGTCGTCGACGTCACCGGCAATGACCAAGGTTGCGTTGGCCGGCGGATAATAGCGACGATAAAAATCGGCAATGCTCTGCCACGACGCCGCTTCAATATCTTCGTGGCGGCCAATGGTTAAATGGCGATGCGGATGATCAGGCGCATACAGCGCTTCGGCCATCACAAAACGCTCGGCACCGTAGGCCGTGTTTTCATAGCGTTGCCGACGTTCGCTGCGCACTACGGCTTTTTGCTGGGTAATGCGTTCGGCCAACAGCGCCGGCAAAAAATAGCCCATGCGATCGGATTCAAGCCACAACGCCATCGGTAGTTGATTGGCTGGCACGACTTGGTGGTATTCAGTGCGGTCGGGACCGGTCGACGCATTGGCATCGCTGGCGCCAATTTCGCGCAACACTTCGTAGTGTTTACGGCCGCGCAAATGCAGCGAATTTTTGAACAAGTGTTCCACGAGATGCGCCAAGCCGCTCGCACCTGGGACCTCGTCACTCGACCCAGCCCGATAGCACATGCTCACCGCCACTTGCGGCAAGGTGATGTCGCGGTGCACCAACACATCTACGCCACACGCTAGGCGTCGGTGCCGAGCACCGACGATGATGGCATCTTCGATGATTTCAAGCGCGGCACCCTCATTCACGGTCGGCACCGCTGCTGCGCGCCAGCGAAAGCGCTAACTGATACAGTTGCCGACGAGGTTTTCCGGTTAACACCATGAGCCTGGCGGCCGCATCTTTGGGGCCAAGCCCTTGCGCCAACAACGCAAGCAACTGGCCCTCGATATCGACTTCAACTAATTGCGCTTGGCCACCTTCAACGACCAACGTGCACTCGCCACGGGGTGACTCGTCGGCGTAGCGCGTGGCCAGCTCGGCCAGCGTGCCACGGACATGTTCTTCGTAAACTTTGGTCAGCTCGCGCGATAATGACGCCTTGCGAGTTGGACCAAAAGCCGCTGCAAGATCCGCGCACGTGCGGCCCACGCGATCAGGTGCTTCATAGAGCAACATGGTTGCCGCTTCATTGCGCAACGTGCCGAACAATTGTTGCCGCGCGCCCGGATCCCGCGGCGGGAATCCTAAAAACAAAAATCGCTCGGCCGAGATGCCCGACGCGACCAACGCAGCAATCGCAGCGTTAGGCCCAGGAATCACCTCAATGATGATGCCATGCGCGATCGCCGCTTGCACCAGCCGGCCACCAGGGTCGGAAACCAACGGCGTCCCCGCTTCACTGATGAGCGCGACCCGTTGCCCTGCATCAATCGCAGCGATGACTTCGGCGCTGCGCTCCGCTTCATTGCCATCGAACAGCGAAATCACTTTGCGGCTAGTCGGCTCCATACCATCACGGCCATCACGCTGGCCGGCACCGCTGCGCGCCATGGCCGCGAGCGCATCGACCGCGCGTAGCAAGACCTGCGCCGAGCGCGTATCCTCGGCCGCAATGAGCTGCGCCGTCGCCAACACCCGCGCCGCCCGAAGCGACAAATCTTCGAGGTTGCCGATGGGGGTTGCAACGACCGATAAGGTAGGGCCACGCATCATTGGTCCCTAGTCCCTCGACATCGCGCCGATATCGACGGCACTGCCCAGTTCGCTTTCAAGAAAATTACGCAAGCGATCGAGCATGCGCTTTTCCAATTGCCGTGCACGTTCGCGCGACACGCCGTACTTGTCG
>JAGPDK010000520.1 GCA_018057605.1 Kofleriaceae bacterium
GCGGTGCGAGCACTGGGTTGGCTTGGCGCAGTTTGGCTCAATTCCGGCGTGCGGTTGGTGTTGTATTGGCGCTTCAAGCAACGCCGCCGCAGCAACGACGAACTCGGCCGCTGGCAATGGCTGATGGTTGCAGCGATGGGCGTCGCAGGCTCGGTGTATGGGTCGATTATTCTGTTGCCCGGCCACGAACCGTCGTTGCTGTATCTTGCGGTGACCAGCGTGGCGGTTACCGGCCATGTTGCCGCGGGCACGCAGGCCCTGGTTGCCCTGCCGCGCGTGCTCGTCATCAGTGTGGGTACCGTGCTCACGCCCTTGATATGGGTGTCCGCTACGTCATCCTCGACTGACGTCCAATTATTCAACATTATGTACGCAACCTACCTGGTCGGCGTATTGGCAATGTCGCGGCAGAACTATCAGACGCTGCGCACGTCGTTGCGCCTGCGCTATGAGAATCTCGACTTGGCCAAATCGTTAGCGCAACGCAATGCGACCGAGGCCGCGGCGCGGGCCGAGGCCGAAGCCACCGGCCGCGATAAGACTCGATTTCTCGCCGCTGCAAGCCATGATTTGCGACAACCAATGCACGCCTTAGCGATGTTTGTGAGCGCGCTCAAAGCCGAACCGCTCGCGGCGCGCAGCGAACATTTGGTCGGCCGTATCGACAGCACCGTCCAAGCTTTACAGCAGCAGCTCGACAGCTTGCTTGACATCTCGCGCCTTGATGCCGGAGGGATTGCAGCGCAAGCGCGGGCGCTCGACGTGCGCAGCTTGGCCCGCCAAATCGAAACCGTGTTCGCCACCATGGCCCAACAAAAAGGCCTGCGCTTACGCCTCATGGCTCCGCCACTGGGGCTCATGACCGACCCAGATATGGTCGCGCAAGTCGTTCGCAACTTGGTCGCCAACGCGATTCGCTACACCACGCGCGGTAGCGTAGTGGTGGCATTTCGCCGCCGTGGCGATTACGTGCGCATTCAAGTCTGGGATACCGGCGTCGGCATCCCGGTTGATCAGTACGCCGCGATCTTCCGTGAGTTCCATCAGCTCGGCAATCCCCAGCGTGATCGCACCCAAGGCGTAGGCCTCGGGTTAGCAATCGTCGAGCGCTTAGCACGACTGCTGCAAACCCACGTCGAAGTTCGATCGCAGCTTGGCCGCGGCTCAGTGTTTTGGTTCGATATCCCAGCGGCGGATAATGCCAGCGCAGTGCCACGCACGGCACGACCGACCGCACCGCCATTTCCAGCGCAAGCATCCGACCACCAAGAAATCTCGTTGACCATCTTGATTATCGACGACGATGCGCTGGTGCGCGAAAGCATGAGCCTGTTGCTGCAAAGCTGGGGCCACCAGGTGGTGCAAGCGATGGATCTGGGTACCAGCGTTGCGGCGATTACCCAGCACGACCGGTTTGACATCATCATTACCGATTTTAGATTGCCGCAACAACAAACTGCCTTTGACGTGATCAACGCGCTGGCAGCAGCGCGGTCACCCTTGCCGCCGGTGTTAGTGATTACCGGCGAAACTGCACCAGCGCAAATCCGGCTGATCCATGGGTCGGGGTACCGGGTGCTGCACAAGCCTGTAGTGCCCGCAGTCTTGCGGCAAGCGTTGGTTCAACTAAACGCGACGACGATGCCGACACCAGCGCCTGCAAGCACCGACGCCACCGCATCGTAGCCACGCAGTCGACTACGTTCCGCGTACCAGCGGCGACGTCGCCGCCAGCGCTTGTTGCAACCGTTGTGCCGTCGGCGTGCGAACCGCCTGTTCCCGACTCTCAACGCGCAACACACGCAAGATCGCCGCAATGTGCACCCGCACGGTAACTTCAGCGATTTCAAGCGTGCTGGCAATGTTTGCGGTGGTTGCGCCACGCGTCAACTCAACCAACACTTGCTCTTGCCGGTTGGTGAGCGCGACTTCGGGCGCAGCCTCCTCCGACTCCAACAACACCGGCGGCACATAAATGCCACCGGCAAAAACCAACTGCACTGCACTAAGCAAAACGTCGGTGTTCACACCTTTGTGAATGTAGCCACGCGCTCCAGCCTTGAGTGCGGCGTAGACCAACCCAGACGACGCTTCGGCCGACAGCACAACAATGGACGTACGCGGTGCGAGTTCGCGCACCATGTCCAATGCTTCGAGCCGCGATCGCCCAGGCAGCTGCATGTCAAGCAAGATCAAATCAAAGGGCGGATTCGCACGCAACAGCTCAACCGCTTGCTCCGCGCTCTCCGCCTCAACCACTTCAACCTGTTCAGTGACGCGTGTGAGCGCCAATGCAAGGCCCTCCCTGAGCAGCGCATGGTCATCTATGAGCAAAAATCTTGTGGCCATGCTTACTTAACTTACACAGATAGATGATTGATGTCACGCACCATATTGGCAAATCTTCGACGGTCGGGTGTACGGCAACGACCGACGTTGCCTATCTTACGCCTACTTCCCTGCCAAAGGTCCAACCGATGCATCGTGCCCACGCCCCATCCTATCCTGTTTGCACGCCTTACGTGGCGATCTGGTCAGGCTGCATACGGACAAATTCGCGCCACACAGTAGTTCGAGCTTTCCTGCGTGACATGACCACACCCCAGGCCCACCGCATCACGATTGGAACGCGATCGATACCAGTACAACGCTTGCTGCATCAAGCGTGGCGAGTGCGCTGGCCAATCAGCGCGCACCGTCGACAAATCAATCGCGGCGGCGTGTTTGCGCAACCAGGCGCTGCGAGCTGCGTAGGTTTTAGCGCCACCCGGCCGCAATGCAGCAATGACGCGCCCCACATTGGTATCGATGACCAACAGTGAATTACCGTCGAGCGCAGGGAACCAAGGCGTCAACCCAGGCGCTAACGCGGGGGTTGACAGCGCGGCAACAAACATCGACGCGAGTTTTTCGCCGACGTGATAAAAGGTAGCGACCGCGTCTACCATCGCAGCGGCACGCTGCGCGGGCGTTGCATACCGTCGACAAATCGCTGCAAACAGTGCAGCGAACCCGACCTGATGCCCCTCATCCTTGCGGGCGCGAGCCGGCGCCGCCACATTGCGTAGCGTTGCAGCGTAGCCGTTTGCCATCGGTGCAAGATCCGCTGCGGTACTCGGCAGCGTCGCCGTGCGCGTAGCGACGACTGCATCGCCGGCTGCCAGCGTCATCGCCGCCGGTAACGTTTGCAAATGCAACCACGCGGAGGTCGCCATCTTGCCTAAATCACCCATGCGGCCAATCGCCTGGCTCGCGTCTTTCACGTGGCACGGCGTGCGTGGCCGGTGTTTACACGTCGCCGCGTCGCGCGATGCACCGTCGCGAACAAACGTGCGCTGCACATCACACGCCTCATCAAACGTTGCGGCATCATCGAACTTCTCGCACCGCGATTGCGTTACCGCCAGTTGGATCCGTCGAGGATCGACCAGCGCCGCAGCCGCGGGTGCCGGCATCTCGCGCTGCTTTTGCATGATGTCGACATCGCGTCGCGATTGGTACATCGTGAGCGCAACGAACAAACCAAACACCGCAGCTTCGTCGCCACGCGCCAAGCTGGCGGGGTCTACCGCAAACCGCCCGACCTTTGCAGCGTCGCAATAAAACGGCACCGTGCCTGCGCCTTCGAGCTGGCCATACACATGGGCCGCGTACCATTCCACCATCATGCGCAGGCTGGCGCGCACGCCGGGCCGGCGTGTTGATTGCACCGACGACATTTTAGGCTTAATTCCCAACACGGACGCACGTGCAGTCATTGAAAATACTTGTAGCCGAGCCGACTGCAAGCTTGCACCGGTTTACCGTCGCGAAGTATAGGCCGAAAGTCGCGAATTCCGCCGCAGTCGGGGGTTCGGCCGCCGGCGGTAGCGGCATGAACGTGGGGCCAGGCGCGACGCCACTGCACCCCTAAGGCGAGGATGCCGGTTGCCAAGTAAAGACGTCTGAGCATGCGTCAAGCTATCGCATGTTTAGCGCACAGGCACTGTAGCTAGTTGTCCCACGAACGTCACCTCGTTGTAAAAATCGCGCGACGCTTCGGCCGCCGCCGCAGTTACGCTGCCCGTCCCCGACAAAATATCTACGCGATGCGCCAACCTGGCTTTTCCCGCAG
>JAGPDK010000521.1 GCA_018057605.1 Kofleriaceae bacterium
GAATTGCATGGCGTGGTCGCATGCTCGGCATACTAGCCTACAAACCGACCAACTGTAGCGCTTTGTGCGGCGCCTCTCGCAAATGGCCTGGCCATGCGGCATCGACAGGGACACGGACAGGATGCTAACGATTATTCCTAATCGTAATCGTGCCGCCGACGCTAATTTGATCACTGAATTGTTGTGCGACCGCGGTAGTAATCCCGTTGTTGCTGATCGTCAAATTTCCACCGACGCTGCGCAGTTCCGCCAGGCCTGACAACCCCGCGAGTTGAGCAAGCGTGTCAAAGGTTGTGTCGCCACCAACCGAGATCAATTGCGGCAAATCAATCGTCGTTAAGGCCGCGAGCACGCGCAGGTCCAAATTACCGGTAAGAAAAATAAGTTTCGGCAGGGTAACGCTGGTAAGACCGTTGTTGCCATTCATCAGCAGCCCAGCGGCGGTGTTCAAAACCGGCAGGCTCAACGACGTAAGTGCACCGTTATTGTTCATTTGAATAAACCCACCGACCGCCACCAGCGAGGGCATTTCAACAGCGCTAAGCGCTACGTCATCGTTAAAAATCAACCGTGACGTGAGCCGCTGTAACCCTTGGAATGTAGCTTTTTTGAGCGCACGATTGCCACTGACCTCAATCAGCACAGCTTCACGCAAGGCCGCAAGGCCATCGGTAGTTACCAGCGCGCCATTGGCGCGAATCGACACATTGCCTGGTTTGCAGACGGTAAGTTTGGCAAAGCCTTGCAAGGATTCCAACGCCTGATTGTTTGTGATCTGAATACCGCCAAGTTCACTGACCTCTTCGAGGCCATGCAGCGAAGGGAGTGCGTTATTGCCAACAATCGACAGTAGCGAGGTCATCCGAAACGCACCGATGCCGGACAAATCAACCAGCGCTTCGTTGCCTTGTATCAAAAAAGTGCCGCCAACAATCTTGAGTTGCCCGAGCCCAGCCAATGAAGTAAGCGCAGGATTAGCTACTAGTACGAAATCACCAGTCACGACATTGAGATTTGCGAGGTTGTGAAGGTCAGTTGCCACCACGCCGGACACCAACAAGTCACCGTCGACACAATGCACGCCTTCGAGCTGCGTGAGGTCAGCGTCGGTCTGAACGATCACAGGACCAGGCAGCGAAACGCCGCCCTGGCATTGCACAGGCGCCGCCCCGTTGCAAAGCGTTTGAGTAGAACTCACTTCTTCTTCGTCGAGGTAGGTATCGCGATCGTCATCAACTCCGGTCAGAATTGCAGTGCCCCCGTTTGCGCAAATGGGGCCCATCAAAATCGGCTCGGTTCGCACCAACGTGCCTGGCTCGCCGACCGTAAGTTCGTTGGTGGTGCAACCGGCCAGCATGTGGAATGCAGCAAGGACAACAAAGCATGAAGCAACAGCGCGCATAGAAAGACCTCAGCAAATGAATTGCGAACAACCTTGTCACACTACCTCGATTCCAATGCCAATAGGAAACCAAAGTTGCAGAGGCAAATCGGCGCAGGTTATTCGCGCTGCGCCTCGTCGCTGCCACCGACGATGTTGCCGCAAAAACCAATCAGCAAGGTGAATTTGCATAGACCGCGTGGTAGAGCCAGGCAATGAACGCATTTGCTTGGTCCAAAGTGGCATCCGTAGTTGTTGGACTGGCCGCCTGTGGTGGCACAAAAGTCGCAACCAAAATTCCGGCGCCTGAAGTTTCACCCACTGCACACACCGCGTTGGTTGCGCAGCTCAACGCGATGCGACCGTTTGTCGTAACCGAAGCCGACTCCTTCAGATGCGATTTGTACACTTCGGCGTCGACGGCCGCGCTCAAAGAACTTGTCACCAAGACCGAGGCGGCCAAACTCGAACGCCTGCAACTCACGGCCCAGACGCTTACGACGTGGCAAACCAAGCATCAAGTTGAATTGGGCCAACTTATTGACCAAGTATCAACCCCGCTGCGTAAAGCCACAACCTGCAAACCGGTTGTCGATGAGCACGCCTGGGCGCGCGTCGCCGAAGCTATCGTTGCCATTGGTGAGCCACTGCAAATTCCTGCCGCGATCGCTAAGCGGCGTGCGGAAATCGAGAACTTGCTCGTACAAGCCACCAAGGTCCAAACGGTCGGGCAGTGCGAAGGCTTCCAGAAATCGATGACCGCCAGCTTTGGCGCACTGGAGGGCGATCTCAAGGCCATGCCGCGGATCGAACAATTCGTTGACAACCTGGTCTGGGAGAAAGCCGACGAAGAATTGTTGCAAAAAGATGCACGCATTGCCGACCTGATGAAGATCTGCGGTGCTGAAAGCGAAAACCCTGCGCCGTAGGCGGCGCAAGAACGACGCCCGCATGGCTTCGATTGTACAAGGCTAGGCGCGGCTAGTCTTGCGGCATCAACAATTCGTGATGCTGGCGTAATGCCGCCGCGACCAATGCTTCAAGACCATCAGCCTGGCCAGCGGCAACGGCTGCGAGGATCGCGCGGCGCATCCGAGGATCCCAAAAACGCTTGATGTGATCGGCGATCCCAAAACGGGCTTGCTCGCGGGCCAACTCGGTCTCAGCGTTGGCCGCAAAAAATCGTCCGATGTCGTTGGCCATTTTGACCAATTTGCTAGCGTCCATTAGCTGCGCCCTTTGGGGAGATGGCCCATTTGTGCTTGATGAAATTCATCGAACGCGGCTTGCCACGGCGCAAGGCTCATTACCTTGGCAACCTCGACCGCAGTCACTTTGTATTCAGGACAGTTGGTGGCCCAATCCGAATTATCGGTGGTCACCACATTTGCGCCCGATTCAGGATGATGAAACGTGGTGTAGACCACGCCCGGGGCTACGCGTTCCGTGAGGTTGGCGCGTAACGAAGTTTCACCAACCCGGCTACGCAGTGCTACGCGATCACCCTGGGCAATACCGCGCTGCTCCGCATCATGTGGGTGGATTTCTAACAGGTCTTCGCGATGCCACGCCACGTTTTCGGTGCGCCGGGTTTGGGCCCCAACATTGTATTGACTCAAAATTCGGCCGGTAGTTAACAACAGCGGATAACGCGCGGTCGATTTCTCGTCGGTGGCAATGTATTCGGTCACCATGAAGCGGCCTTTGCCGCGCGTGAACTCTTGCGCGTGCATGATCGGCGTACCGTTGGGCGCCGCGTCGTTGCATGGCCATTGAATGCTGCCGAGCGCATCGAGTTTTGCATAGGAAACGCCGTGAAACGTCGGGGTGAGCCGCGCGATCTCAGCCATAATTTCCGACGGGTGTTGATAGTTCATGGCGTAGCCCAGCGCACCGGCCAAAGCGACGGTGGTTTCCCAATCAGCTTTGCCAGCCAATGGCGGCATCACTCTGCGCACGCGTGAAATGCGACGCTCAGCATTGGTGAATGTGCCATCCTTTTCCAAAAACGACGAACCCGGCAAAAACACGTGGGCATATTTCGCGGTCTCGTTGAGGAAAATGTCTTGCACCACCAAACACTCAAGCGCCGCCAACGCCGCTTGCACATGATTGGTATTGGGATCCGATTGCGCAATGTCTTCGCCTTGCACATACAACCCACGAAAGGAGGCATCGAGCGAGGCATCGAACATGTTGGGAATGCGCAGGCCCGGCTCGGAATCGAGGGTGACGCCCCACTCTTTTTCAAACAAGCTGCGCACTGCGTCATCGGAAACATGCCGATACCCAGGCAACTCGTGCGGAAACGAACCCATGTCACAAGCGCCTTGCACATTATTCTGCCCACGCAGCGGATTGACGCCAACACCGGCACGCCCAATGTTGCCGGTGGCCATCGCCAGATTAGCGATGCCCATCACCATGGTGGAACCTTGGCTATGCTCCGTGACGCCAAGGCCGTAATAAATCGCGCCGTTACCGCCGGTGGCATACAAGCGGGCCGCCGCTCGAACCTCGGCCGCCGGCACGCCGGTGACCGCTTCCATGGCCTCCGGTGAATTTTTCGGCAACGCCACGAAAGCACGCCAATGCGCCAAGGCTTCAGGTTCACAGCGCGCTTGCACATAGGCTTCATCGACCAACTGCTCGTCCACGACGACGTGCGCCAGTGAATTGATCAATGCGACGTTGGTGCCTGGCCGCAATTGCAGATGGTGCGCAGCG
>JAGPDK010000522.1 GCA_018057605.1 Kofleriaceae bacterium
CGTCGGTGCCGGTGCTGCTTGCGCTGGCTCAGGTGCAGCAGTTGCCGCACCGTCGCTGACCGGCTCATGATCCGCCACATCTTTCCCGTCATGGTCGGCGCTGTCACCTTTGGTGCGACTACCGTCCGCAGACTTGCTCGATAGATCGAGGGTCTCGATCGTCGCGATGTCACCGCTTGGCACGGAACTGCCTGTCGCTGGCACGGTAGTTGGCTGTTGCGGTTCTGCCGTTGCGGTCGCACTACCGCCACCACTACCACCGTTACCTTGTCGACCTGGCCCGTCATTTTGCGTGACGCGATCGACACCGCTCGTCGTCGACGCAGTAGATTGTTGCGTCGTAGGTGCTGGCGCTGCCGTTAGCGCCGGCTTCGCTGCTGCCGTTGGCGCTGGTGTCGTTACTGGTGTTGGCGCACCTGTCGCCGTCGAGCTTGGCGTTTTCGCTGCGCCCTTCGAACCGACGCCGGAGGTGCCCTCGCCCGCCACGCCGCGATCCACCTCGCCACCATCGGCATCTGCGCCGCCTTCATCGGCGGCATCACGCTGCACTCCAGCGTCTGCGGAATTCGCGTCGGCTGGCGCTGCACTCGGCGTCCCGCCGCCATGCGCATCGCCCGCGCCCGCACCGTCGGTGCCATGATGATAGCCGCCGGCCCATTCTAGTTTCACTAACCAGCTGACGACGTTGTAGACATCATTCGCTAGCAGCAGCCAACCCACCACGGGTATCGCCTTGAGCAACGCTTGGCCCGCGCTGGTCGCTAGCACTTTGCCGATGCGAGCACCGATTTGTTTGGCCAGCAGATTCTTGATCCCGCCGGCCGCTGTTTTCATCGCCGACGTTGCGGATTTTAGTCTTGGCAGTAACGCCTTGAGCGCCCGCTGCTGTTGCCTGATCGCCGCTTTTTCAACGACCATCAGCTTCGTCGTCGCATTGCTCGCGATCTGCGCCGCTTTGACGTCGGCCTTGGCGGTCGCGAAGGCGGCGCGCGCTGCCTTACCCTCGGCTTGTGCCGCGGCCCGTGCTTCCGCCGTGACCGCAACGCGCTCGGCTTTTGCGGCCGCACGTTCAGCGTTCAACGCTACTTTTTTGGCGCGCGCTGCGGTGCCCTCCGCCTTGCGCGCGAGCTTATTTTCGGCCTCTGCCGCGAGGTGCGCTTTTTTTGCAGCTTCGAGCTTCCGCCGGGTTTCCTCGACCTCGGCCGTGATGGCTGCCACTTTCTCGGCGGCTTTTTCCAACGGCGCCAACTCCGCCATGATTTTTAACAGCAGGTTTTGGTCGATCGCTTTGCTCCAACTAAGCACTACATCAACGCGGAAATCGCCGACCCACGAGGTGTTCGCAAACCACGGCACATCCATCGCCGCACCTTCAATGGTCAGTTTCAGTAGCGAATAATCGAGCGGCACCGTGACTTCGAACGCCGCCAGCTTGATCGAAATTTTCATGCCTTCAAACACCGTTACGCCGACCTCGGCGGAGGCCAGGCTTTCCTGCAGCCGGACCCCTTTTTGGCCAAGCACGAGCTTGAGCTCTTCCTCCTTGAGCTTGCCTTCAACCGGAACCGGGCCAACTTTGCCAGCTGCTTTCTGGGTGCCGCGCGAGGTTATCCCATCGCGCGGGATAAACTTGGCGCGTAACTTGAGCTTGGTTTTTTGGTCTTCGTATTCTCGTTCGAACGTAAGCTTGGGCGGCGACGGTTGGCCTGGCAACATCGCTTGCGTCGCTTGCGTTTGCGTCGATTGGTTTTGCGCCGACGACGCTAGCTGCGGTGACACACCTTGCTGGGCCGCGCTCGCGTGGCCAGCATGCGCGCTGCCTTCATTGTCCGGGCCCAACGACAGTGAGGTTGTCGGCGTTTGTCGGTGCGATGGTGGCTCGGCTTGTGATGGTTCGGCCATCGGCACGGGCGCAATCGAGCTCGCCTTTGCCCGTGGGGTGCACATCTCCGCTTGCACGCGCGTCAGTTTGCCGACGCCTGGCCCTGCTCCAGTTGGCTGATGCAGCGGCATTGCGCCCGCCGGTCCAACCGCCGCTTGACGGCCACCGTTGTCGCGATCACTACGCTCACTCACGGTCATGTCCTGGCTGCATCAACCGCCTATCGCCCACCCCCGCGCGGAGTTTCGCTTTATTTGCACTTCAGCAGTTTGTAAATGCTCTGCCGCCGCTGCTCCCTGCCGTATGATTTTAGCGTTATGGGATTTGCTCAAGCACACTCAGCCTTGGCTGCGTCGTCATCCTCGTCGTCGTCGTCACCCTCGTCACCCTCGTCCTGCGCGTCATCGATAATGGCTTTAAGCTCAGCGATTTCAATTGCGTCGGCAAGGGCGGACGCGATGTCATCGGCTTCGATTTGGGCAAGCAGCCGTTCGCCTTCCTGTAGTTGCCGATCACTGTTATCCGTAAGCAAAGCCACTAGGTGATCGGGATCAATTTCAATTGTGCACTTCGTTGCTTGTAGCGTTGCGGTTACATCGTGGCCGCAGAGCGTCGCCTGCGCACCGTTTTGCAACATGCGACCTATCTTACCAACCTTGCGAACCGCGTTCGCTAACACGATTGAACCACCCACAAGCACCACAAAAAAAATACCAAGTACGAAGCCCCAGGCGCCAAAAATATGCACGTCGGCAAGCACCGTAACGGCTCCGATTGTCAGGCAGCCAAAGGCGCCAACGCTCAGCATTAGTAGCCGGCGGCGTTTTACCTTTGTGAGCAACGGCGCAACAAGCGTCGACGAAATCTCAAGAATCGTCGCGGGTCGTGAAGCCTCCTTGCTAACGACCTCGGTGGCAGCAACGAGCGCCGCGATGGAATCAGGATTCAACTCAGCCGTGCATCGGGTTTCAACCAGTGTCGCTGTTAGATTCTCGCCCTCGATTACAAGATGCGCACCATCGTTGAGCATTCGCTGAACCGTGCCAATCTTGCGCGCGTGCAACGCTTCAATGACTGCGCCGCCGAAGAACCCGATTGTAAAAACGGGAAACAACTGCATTGAAACCCCACGCGAATATGCCAGCACACTAACTGCCCCCATTACCACACCGCCAATTGCGGAGAGGCAAAGAGCTATCTTCCGGCGGCGGTGCAATCTCGCGAGCAATGGCGCAACGACAGCGGCTGTCACCACGCGATAGGTGTCTTGTGTCGATTCTGGTTCCCACACTATTTCGCTACCCCCGTTGGGGTATGCAATGAATCTGCTATCGGAGGTCCTGGTTGCATCCGGCGCCTATCGCCTGGTCGTCTCACAGGTTGCGTCAAAACTACAAAAAATCCACAACAAGAGCCTTAGCCGACAGCTGTCTCGCCGCCGCTGCCGCTGCGAGACGTCTGTCAGTTATCGTTGGGCGGCGTTAACGTAAATTCTGCAAGCCGCTGATCTAGCCAAGCAAAAAAATGCGCGGTGGTGGCGTCGGCTTCAGGAATGTCGTAGTCGCCAACGCCAAGTTGGCCGGCATATTCGGTCACCGCGCCAAGATAGTCATCATAGATGGCATCGGCAAAAGCATTGCCAGCATCGTTGAGATCTTCGACCCACAGCTTGGTGTCGCATTGCAAAATAATGTGTTCGGTGGCGCCACAACGCAGCACCGCGGGGTGGTGATCTTCGCTGGCTAACCCGCGTTCACTGGCCCACCACAAAAATAGCCCCATGTGACGACACGCCCGCTCCCAGGTTTGGGCATCTTCAAAGTGGTAGTCACCACGATCTATCGTCATGGCGCGTGGGTAGCGTACATCGCGCGCCAACGCAACACCGCCGACGACCGACGGCCGAGGCAACTCGCGCTTACAAACCGTTGCTGCCGGCGATGTCAGAAAGTTCTTGGGCGTGGGTCCGCAACGCGTCCCAGCCAGGTGCAAATACCGCTGGGCTTGCAACGGTGTAGTTGCGCAATTTCTTGTTGCGCCAAAAATTGAACAACCGGTAACAGTCACTGTGGTGTGGTTCGCTCAGGTCACCGATAGGAACGTATGCAGCAATCGTAGTGCCATTGCTATCGGTCGTGGTGAAGTCGGCATCGAACAACACTTTGCAGCTGGCGTATTGTTGCTCGTATTGCACCTTATACTCCTCGGGTAC
>JAGPDK010000085.1 GCA_018057605.1 Kofleriaceae bacterium
ATGTAGGCCTGCTCGGTCATGTACACGCGATCACTGATGATCGGCATGTAACCACCGCCGGCGATGCAATCGCCAAACACGCCAGCGATCTGCGGCACGCCATGGTGCGACAACAACGAGTTCATCTTAAAAATGTGGCCAGCACCGCGTGCGCCCGGGAAACTCTTCGACTGCTCGGGCAAAAACAAGCCGCTGCAATCCACCAAATAAATGGTTGGCAGGCGCAGCCGCATCGCCATCATTTGCGCGCGCTGGATTTTCTCTGGCGAGCGTGGCCACCATGCGCCCGACGCCACGGTGTTGTCATTGGCGATCACCATGCACCACCGGCCGTGAACCTGCGCGAAGGCGGTTACCACGCCGGCGCCCGGCGACTTTTGATCACCCGGAAACACATCACCGTAGTTTACAAACGTCCCAACCTCGTAGGTGCGAGTGCCGGCATCGGCGAGCTTGGCTAAGCGTTCACGTGCGGTGAATTTGCCTTTTTTATGAACCCGCTCGACATAACTCGGCCCCCAGCCGGCGTGGACTTCGCTGCGTCGCGAGCGCAACCGATCTTCCAAGGCACCGAGCGCGGCGCGTTGTTCGGCCAACGTGCGCTCGTCGACAACTTTGTTAAGCGGGTCACCAATCGGAACTAACGGTACAAACGCCATGCGTCGGCAACGCTAGCATTTCGGCCCACGCTGCGCCGCGTTGCCATGCCGGTTCTAAGGACTTGTGTATAAAATTACAGGTCCTAGCCACGAAATCGCGATCCGTCGCGAATTGCAATCCTCGGTTTTACGTTGTTCTTGGCAACTACCGCATCGGCACGGTCATCGCCTGGACGCTTGAACGAAAAAGTGCATTGCGCCAGGGTCCCACCATGCGTTAGCGTGGCTGCGATGCGTTTTTTGTTGGCAGTCGTTACAATAGGTAGCCTAAGCGCAGCGTGTAGCGGCGCAGATGTCGGCCCTGATGCGGGGGATTTGACCGACGGTAAATTTTCCTCCGACGCTGCGACTCTTGACGGCCCCATCGCCGTGACCGCCGCTGCGTTGCGAGCGAAATTGCCGAGCTGCGCGACGCCGATCGGCGGGCCGTTAGCCAAAGACAGCGGCGGTACGGCCAACATTCCGATTTGTGGTGGTACCCGCATTGTGTTTTGGACAGCAGACATGGACATCGACTGCGACGGCAAAGAGTCGCCGCAGTGCAACCTCGCCGCTGATCCATCGTGGCAAAATCAAACCAGCGCCAATGATTCGATGGGCAATCCGCTCGACGCAGCGACGTTGCCGTTCGTGGTGATTCCTGGGGTGAGCACCAAGTTCAACTATCGCAACGCTGGCTTGTCGATGGGCTCGGTGGTGGCCGTGCTGTATCAAGACAAAATGGAATACGGTGTCATCGGCGATTCCGGGCCAACCGCCATCATCGGCGAAGCCTCGTATCAAATGGCGGTGCGTCTCGGGATCAATCCAAATCCGCGCAACGGCGGAATCGATAGCGGCGTGACCTACATTGGATTTACCGGGACCGACGGCAAAGTGACGAAACTCGAAGACCACACGGCCACCGTTGCCTTGGGCACCGCACGCGCGCAAATGTTTCTGCAAGGGTTGTGAGCGGAGCCTAACGCCGGCTCGTCGACGACGGATTGTAGCGCTCGGCTGGCACGGCAGCATCTGTACCGCCAGCCAGCATCACCGTACCATCGCACAACTGCACAGCTTGATGGCCCGCGCGCGCGAACTGCACTTGGCCGCCACTGGCAACTTCCACCGTGCCGTCAAACACGTCGAGCCCGATCACAAACGCGCTCGTAGTTGCCGGCCCACCGACCGCAGCGCGGCCACCGACTAGCAACAAACGATTATCGGGCAAGCGGATCAAACTAAAGTCAACCACCCCCGCACCATCGGGCAAACGAACCGGCACCTCGACAAATCCTGCATCAAGTGAAAACAGTTCCATCGTGCGCACCGGCATGCCGGCCGCATCAAAGCCACCCAGGATGAGTACGCTGTTGTCAGGCATACGCACGGCATGATGATGATGGCGTGGCACAATCATCGTCGGATTGGCACCGGTGACCGGCACAAACGCCTCGCGCAGCGGCAAAAATAGTTCCGCCGTCGCAACCGGACTGGCGCCATCACGGCCACCTGCCACCAACACCACGGAGCCGAGGTCATCACCTAACCGAGTTGCGGTATGGCCCATGCGCGGCTTGACCAAATTAGCTCGTGATTGAAACGCTTTGATCGTGCTGCCATCAGGCGCGACAATCACCACTCGGCCAATCGGATCAACATCCCCGAGCGCAGCGCCACCGATGATGGCCACCCGGCCATTGGCAAGCGCCACCGCGGCACCATCTCGTACCGCTAAGGTATCGTCGACCCGCGCCACGCGACTTTCCGGCGAAGCATCCACTTCGAGCAGTTCAAAAAATGCGGCAGCTTGATTGGTGGTTGGATCCACGCCACCGCTAATCAAAAATCGATGGTCGCCAAGTTCCGCGACTTGCGGTGCGGTGCGAGCTGCGAGCGTGGTGAGGTCAGCAAAGCTGCCGTCGGCGGTCACAAACTGATCCACCGGCGCAACCGGCGCGCCGGCAAGATCAGTGCCTGACAAAAAGACAGCTTGGCCCTGGTGGTTCGCAATTGCGAGGCCATTCCGCCGTAGCCCCACCGGCACACCGTCGAACGGCGACCAAGAACGATTGCTCGAAAAAAAGATATGCGGCGTCGGCAAATCGCCTTGCGCAGCGACCGTGAACGGGCAACTGCGGCCGTACGCAATTTCTTGACCATTGACCAGGCCGGTCACATGAAGCACCAAGTCTTCGCCCGTGGGAACATCGGCAAGCTCGACCACATCGCCGCGACGAAACGTTTTGGTTGTCAACGATTGCACGGCACCGGCCTGCGCCACTTCGAGGGTGAGTTCGCTAACATCAGGAAACGGCAGCGCGGGACGGCTGGTCGGCAAGTCGATCACGGGCACCAGGACCCTCATCGAATCACCACACGCGCACAGCGCCGCCCACGCAGCCAACAACGGGCCGCAACTGGCCCATCGCCGCCAGCGCTGCACGTGGATGCCCACGTTGATGTTCATGCAAGCACTACCACGGCGGCAAGCCCTCCGGCCGAACCTTGACGGTTTGAGCTGAACTCTGATTATCGAACAAAAACGGTGTGAGCACCGCAGCGGTGATCACCGATCCTGCCACCGCCCACACCCAGGGTCGCCGATACCATGCAGTTGCGCCAACCGGGACCGCGTCGTCGGTACGCAACAGCCGGTCGACCGCAGCGACCAACGTAACAACGTCGGCCGAAGTGGCTAAGGTTTGGGTTTGTTCAGCCACCAAGCCACCCGCGCTATTGCGTTTTACAATGTTGGCCCTAGCGCCCAGCACCACGACGGATAGATACGACTGCGCGTTGACGACTTGCGCCGAAATCCGTAATTCGTCGACCGTTGGTGGCAACAATTCCGAACCTGCGCCAGCTACCGTTTGCTGCGTTTGATCAACCGTAACCCGCTTGGCGACGGCGCGGCGGCCTAAACACTCCGAGGCAAGCCAATGCAACCCAACGCGGGTTTCGACGACCAGCGTGTTGGGATCCGACGCCATCATCAAGCGCCCGTCCCACCAAATTTTACAGCGCGGTGCAATTTCGATGCGCACCGTGGCCGGCGCGAACTCTGTTGCCGCAATCCGAGCGCGGGCAAATTCTTCGACGACACGTGGCGCAAAACGGCTCGCGTCCAACACGCGCGCCGAACCCAGCTTAGCGGCGAGCACAAAATCATCCCACGCTGTAGGTGCGTGGGTTTGCGCGCCAGCCAATGCGCGATACAAAAACACATCGGACAAGGTTACCGCATCGACGGCTCGGCCGCCCATCGCGTCAATGCTGCGCTCCGCTTCGGCCAGCGCTGCTTGCGCATCGGCAAATTGTAAGGCTTCATAGGCCGCGATGCCTCGGGCCAGCTGCGCTTGCAGGTGCAGTTGTGGGTCGGCAGTTGCCGCACCACGCGGTGACACATCGATCCAGGCTACGCCACGGCGCTTGGCCACGTCGGCTACGGCAGGCGCTGCGGTTATTTCGTTCGGGCCCTGCCACCACACCACAGTCGCTACGCGCCGCGTCGGTGCCGGCTGTGCCACCGCGGGCGCAGCCGTCAGCAACGCCACCAATGTGGTCGCAACGATGCCAACGCAGGACCGAACCATGCCAATGGTTTACCTGACTTTGCCGTGAAAATCTAAACCTTTACCCATGCTTTGTAGCGGCGTCCACCCGGCGGCGACCACCCAGGCACCGCAACCCGGCTGCGCTGGCCGGCCACCGAGACACGCGCCGACCCTCGCAATGATTGCAAACTCTAGGGTTATACTCCAAGCGTGAAGTCGCTTGGCCGCTATGAACTAGTCCGCCCGCTGGCGCGTGGCGGCATGGCCGACGTGTACTTGGCGCGCCGTAAAGTGGCCGGCGTCGAAAAACGACTGGTGATCAAACGCATGCGACGGGAGCGCGTGGCCGACCCACGCGCGCTTGATTTGTTCGTCAAAGAAGCCCAACTTTCGATGTCCCTGGTGCAGCAAAACATCGTGCCGGTGTTCGACTTCGGGCGCATCGGTGAAGACGTGTTTCTAGCGATGGAACACGTCGACGGCAAAGATGTAGGCTCGACGCTAGCCCGGCTGCCAGGCCAACGCGTCGCGCCGGTGATGGCGGCCTTCATCGCTGCCGAATGCTGCACAGCGCTCGACCATGCACATCAATTCTCCGTCGGAACTTCGCGCGGCATTGTGCATCGCGACGTCACACCACGTAATATTTTGTTATCGTGGTCGGGCGACGTTAAACTTGCCGATTTTGGCATTGCCGCCGCCGTTGGCGACGCGCAGCGCGGCATCATCGGCACACCAGCCTATATGGCGCCCGAACAAGCACGGGCAGAAGAGGTCGATGGCCGCGCCGACATCTATTCGTTGGGCTTGGTGTTGTGGGAGTTGCTCGTCGGTGGCCGAGTTCGCGCCGGCGATGAGCGTAACGCCATGATGGCGGCGGCACGCAACAATGAACTGCCGGAGTGCACCGACGAAACCTTACCCGAGCCATTGCGCCGCATTGTACTGCGCGCCACCGCCACTGCACCGGCCGACCGCTTTGCTTCGGCCCGCGATATGTTGGAAGCGCTCGATACCTATATTGTCGCTGCGCGTGCAGCCTCGGCCGAAGGCTCACCTCGCAACGCAATTACCGCGTGGCTAGCGCTGACGTGGCAAGGCGAACAAGACGCCACCGCCCAAAGCGACATCGCTGAGCCGGGCGCCATTGTGACATTTCTCGACGACGGCGTGGCAGGGGTGCTGGGCACCGCAACCCAACATTCGGTAGCCGTAACCGCCGACGAAGTGCCGTCTCCACCGGCGATTGCCGCCGCGCCGAGCTCCACGCCGACGACGATCGCCGCAGCACCAACCACCGCGCCGCCGTCCACCGCGCCACCGTCCACCACGCTCACCCTAAGCCCCGCCAGCGCACCTAGCGCTGCGCCACGCCGGCCGCGCACCCGGATCACTGTCATCGTCGGCGCGATCAGCATCACGGCCCTCGCTGGTGTGTTCGTCGCGGGTCGGACACTCGGCAAACGCAACATCCGCGATGCCGCCATGCCAACCCTGGCACCACCGAGCGACGCGGCCACCAACAATTCGGTAAACAATATCGACGCTGAGCCGCCCGCCGACGGCAAGCCCGATGCTACGCCACCGGTGACCACGCACGCCGATGCCGCGCCGCTCGATGCCGCGCCAACGCCAAAACCACTCATCGCAGACGCGCGTTCGCCCCGCGATGCCACCGTGCGCACCACAACCCTCCCAACGATGGATGCAGCCAAACCGACCGCGGCCGGTCAGCAACGCGTGCAATTCGGCGCTAAACCGTGGGCGTATGTCACGATCGACGGCAACAGCACCGTGTACGAAACCCCAGCCACCGTCGACCTTTCAGTTGGATCTCACCGTGCGGTGTTTACCAACCCTGCCCTCGGTGCAAGCAAAAGTCTAACCATCGACGTAGCTGCAACCCGCGACAATCGATTTGTAGTTGACCTCACGGCACCTTGATCGGCACCTGCCTCAACCCGCCTCAACCCGCCAATACCCTGGGATAATTGCGCAAAATCTGTGCACTTCTGCTGCAGCTGTACCAACTTTGCACAGCAAAAAACCGGCGGGTGCTAATAAATGTAAACTTTCGACGGCGCTAGCGCGGCAATCACCGCGAAGCCCGGCCCAGCTCATGATAAAAATACCACGATGTCTGTGCCTCAAGAACGTGCGCGAGTCCGGCTAACGCCGTACCTGCTCACAGTGTTGTTAATCGCAATCACGGCGTACCTCGCCCACAAAGGCTGGTCGTTCTACAAAATGACGCTCGAAGACCGGCCGGAACACCCGGATTTTCGCGCACTGCGACCAAGCGGCGAAATCGGCAATGGCTACGGCTGGGTGGCAGCGTTGCTGGTGGTCATGAACTTGTCGTATCTGATTCGCCGGCGCCTCGGCCGGGCCAACTTAGGCTCCATGAAAATCTGGCTCGATGTGCATGTATTCACCGGTTTACTTGCGGCGGTGCTCGCATCGTTTCACTCGGCGTTCGTATTGCGCACGCCCTTGGCGTCGGCCACCACCGCTAGTCTGGCGATCGTGGTGTTGACCGGCCTGCTAGGTCGTTTTTTGCATACCTTGACACCAGCCAATGACGCTAAGCGCTTGGCGTTGGCATTGGACGATGTCGAGGCCTTCACGCCCAACAGCAAAGCCCAAATTATCGAGGTATTGGCGGCTCACCCTGGCCCCAATGTGCCAAGCAATGCCTCGTTGATTCGCAGCGTGTTCGCTATTCCCAAATGGCGGTCGGCCACCAGCATGCGCCGCATCTCGGTTGCCGCCATTGTTGGCACTCCGCGCGCAGCCAAGAAGATCCACGTTGGCTTAGCCAAAGCGCTACGCGAACTTGACGCCGCCATTGTCGCCGACACTAAACGCAGCGGTGTAGCGGCGCTGTTGCGTTCGTGGCGCGGCCTGCATCGGTTCTTTGCACTATTAATGTTGGCCGCTGTTTTGCTTCATGGCGGCATTGCTTGGCACTATGGCTATCGGTGGATTTTCGAATGAAACGCAGGCTAATTATCTTATTCGTAGCCTTAACGTGGATCACCACGCTAGCGCGCTATGCTCACGCCCAACTGTTGTCGCCAGGCAAACTCAGCGCGGCCCACGGCGATCTCGACACCGACGACGATTGCGCCAAATGTCACGAAGCCGGCAAAAAAGTAGCGGCGGCGCGATGCTTGAGCTGTCACAAAGACCTGGCCGCGCAAATCGCTGCTGGCCAAGGCTGGCACGGCAAACAAAGTAAAGGCAAGCCATGCGAGCAATGCCACGTCGAGCACTTGGGCCGCAACACCAAGCTCATTCGTTGGCCGGGTGGCACGATGGCCAGCCTCAATCACCGCGATGCCGGCTGGCCGTTGGAAGGTAAACACGTAACTACGACGTGCCTCAAATGCCACACCAAAACGTCACCACAAGGCAAACCTCAGTTTGTCGGCACCAAAAAAGAGTGCGGCAGCTGCCACAAAGACCCACACAAAAACAAATTCGGCAGCGACTGCGCATCGTGTCACAACGTCACCGACTTCGACGAATTTGATCGCAAAGCGTTTGATCACAGCAAAGCCGCGTATCCACTCGTCGGTAAACACCAACAAGTTGAATGCGAAAAGTGCCACAATACGCCGCCGAAATGGAAAGGCATCCCGTTCGCAACCTGCGACTCATGCCACAAAGATCCGCACGCTGGCCAGTTCAAACCGAAAGCGTGCACCGCGTGCCACACCGAACAAAATTGGGACGTCGAGGACAGCAAAATCCGCGGCAATCACCCATGGTTATCGCTAGCCAACGGGCACGCTGGGGTTAAATGCGAACGCTGTCACGACAAAGGTAACGACAAGCCGCCGAGCAAAGGCAAACAATGCGTGAGCTGCCACCCCGTGGTGCACAAAGCGCCGTTTGGCAAAGATTGTAATGATTGCCATCGCTCGATCAAATGGCTTGGTATGTCTGAAGAAATCGGCCGCAATGCGCACAAAAAGACCGTGTATCCGCTGCAAGGCAAACACATCGATACCGCATGCGCCAAATGCCATCTCAAGTCGTTGCCTGCAAACACCCGCTACCGCAAGCTCACATTTAATACCTGCATCGGGTGTCACAAAGATCAACACAACGGCGAGTTCACGGCCCGCAGCGCCGGTGAATGCGCACAGTGCCACACCGTGGCCGGCTTTAGCCCAGCGATGTTTGGCATCCTTCAACACAAGACCGCAGCGTTTGTACTCGACGGCAAACACGTTGCTACACCATGCAGCGGCTGCCACGGCACCGCGCGACCACGGGTGTCATTCAAAGTTGTCGAAAAACAATGCGCCGAGTGCCACGAGAATCCACACGGTACCCAGTTCTCGAAAGAAATGGCCAACGGCGGCTGTGCCAACTGCCACAGCACCAGCAACTGGCACCAACCAAAGATCGACCACTCCACCTGGCCACTCAAAGGTGCGCACGAAAAAGCCGCGTGCGCCCGTTGTCACGGTTCCAGCACCAAGGCAGGCGACGCCGCGACATTCCGAGGCGCGCCACGCGAATGCGAAGGCTGCCACGAAGACAAACACGCCGGGCAGTTCACGCAAACTGCGCCAATAAAAAAATGTACCGACTGTCACGGCACCACAACGTTCAAAGCCGATCCAAAGAGCTTTGACCACGTCGGCATCACGAAGTTTGCGTTGACTGGCATCCACGCCAAAACCACGTGCCTCAAATGCCATGCGATCGAAAACCTACGCAACGGCGAGCCGGTGCAACGATTCCGCTTGGGCTTCCGCCTGTGCAAAGACTGCCACGCCAATCCACACAGCAGCAAAGCCGGCACATCACGAGGTGCACGATGAATATGCGCAACGCACAACTGCTTGGTGTTGCCGGGCTCATGACTGCGGTCATTACGCTATGGGGCACGCACGCAATGGGCGCTGGCGCCACGGCGCCGAAGGCAAAGCCCGTTGCACCGACCGTCGCACCGACCGTCGCACCGACCGCCGCTGCAACACCAAAGCCGGCAGCGCCTGTCGCACCACCGGTGACACCTGTCGCCGCCACGCCAGCCAAAGCCGCAGTACCGACAGCCGCACCGGCGCCGGCCCACGCAGGCTTCGTCGAAGATATGGATTGCAGCGCCTGCCACACCGCCGACGGCTGGAAGCTAGCGCAGACCGCCGGGCAAAGTGGCTTTGACCATGATCGCACCGGGTTTCCGTTGCGCGCCGCGCATAAACAAACAGCCTGCACCGGGTGCCATACCGGCGCAGCGAAACCAGCCAATGCGTGCAGCAGTTGTCACCGCGATAGCCACCAAGCGCGACTTGGCCAACAGTGCGAAGAATGCCATCGCGCCACGACGTGGAAAGACACCTCCGCACTTGAGCGCCACCGCCGCACGCGCTTGCCGCTGACCGGCCGGCATGCCACGGCTGAGTGTGTGTCGTGCCACAAACGCGGCGCTGAACGCACATTTTCCGACGCACCGGTCGACTGTTACAGCTGTCATAGCGGCCTGTATCACGACCCTAACCCACCCCACGTTGATCATGATGGCGACCCAGCCGATCCATCCATCGTGCCTCTGCCGCGCGATTGCAGTTTGTGTCATCGCCCGACCGGTTGGTCGCCCGTGGTGTTCGTACCGAACATGTTGCGCACGGGCCTCAACGCACGCTTGCGCAATCCGGCAGCGGCTCGGCAAGGTGGGCTAATGTTGGCATCAGGCGCCGCTGATCGCATTGACCACGATGCCATGTTTGAGATTTCCAGCGGCAAGCATCGCAGCGCGGTATGTGAATCGTGCCACACCGATACTCGCCGACCGAAAGCCGTGCGTTGTGATGGCTGCCATCAACCCGCCACGCTACGCAAACAACATCGCAGTCCGGTATCACGCGCGGCGGCCGCTTGCTTGGCGTGTCATCCCCGAGGAGGTGCACGATGAACCGCGTTACGCGTTGGGTAGCGCCCCACGTTGCCGTCGCTGGGTTGGTCGCGACCACAGCGCTGCTTGCCATGCCGCGGGCCAGCCAGGCCGATAACTTACGGGTCACCGTCACGGAAGTTGCCGGCAATGATGCGTATCTCGACGCTGGCACGTTAGCAGGGTTGCGGCCTGGCACGGTCGTCACCTTCGGCAAGGCCACGTACACGGTGGTCGAGTGCACCGACAAAACAGCCATCATCACCGTCAAACCTGGTGGCCTCAAACCCGGAGCGTCAGGCCATGTCACAATTCAACCTGGCACGGCCGACGCCACCATTGGCAAGATCGCCACGCCACGCCCGGCCAACACCTGGCACCAGCAGTGGCCTGAGGTAACGCGGCCGGCCGACGCGCAGTTGCAAACCATTAAAGCGGTGCCACTGGGTGGCGCGGTTTCAAATGGCGTGTTTCACCTTGATGTGATCGCTGGGGCGCTCGCCAATATCGACCCAGATGGCATCGGTGGCTTAGCCGAAGGCCGATTGATTGCGACCTATGAACTGATGCGCGATCGACCGTTGGCCATTGATGCCGATATTGGCGTCCGTGCGTTTGGTACTGGCTATGACAGCGCCGCCCGTTCGCCGGTGCTGGTGCGTACCGCACAGTTACGCTACGGCCGGATGCAAGATCCTAATGTTGCATTGGGCCGGTTGCGGTGGGCCTCGTCGTCGGTGGGAATGCTCGATGGTGCGCGCGTGATGGCACGGCGGGGCACCTTTGAAGTTGCGGCTTATGGCGGCGTGGTACCCGATCCACTTGGTGGCCGACCCGACACGGGCGCAGCGCGCTTTGGCGGTGAAGTAGCCTACGATGCGGCTATGAGCAGTTGGCAACCACGCGTATCGCTGGGTTTTTCCGGTTCGACATGGAATGGGGCCATCGACGAGAAACGGCTCACCGCGATGGCCGCGGTGCTGCGTGGCCCGGTGAGTGTTTCCGGTTGGTCAGAAATGCAGTTTTTCTCAGCCGGCAATCCGTGGAGCGCTAAAGCCGCCGAACTCACCGGCGCTGGACTCAGCATCGGGTGGCGTGGCCGTGGCCTGCGTGCAAGTGCGGATGCAACATTGATCCGGCCTGAACGATCGCGACGGTTAGAAGCTGCGTTGGGTCAAGATTGGACGTGTGCGCGGATTCCCCAGCCCGGCGACGTTGATGAACAATGTGAAGGTGGAGATTATTGGCTGAACGCTTCGGGCAACGTCGGCCTACAGCGACGGCACGTCACCGTCGACGCCGGTGGCACCCTGACCCAAACCCAAAGCCTCACGAACAGTAAGACCCAAAATGGTTATGTGCGTGGTGAACTTACCCGCGCCGATCGCAGTACCCGATTTGCACTGATGGTCGCCGGTAATCGCGGCAGTTATGTGGATTGGGTCGAGCTCGAAGGCGCGTTGACGCAGGTGTGGAAACGTCGGTTTGAATTGCAATTGCGGTATCGACCACAAGTGTTGTCGTACGTCGCGGATGTGGCTTCCATTTTGCAACATCACATAACTGCAGATGTCCGCTACGCTGTAAACGACTCGCTTGATGTTGCTATCGAAACCGGCGGCCGCGTGGGGCTGGATCGCAACAGCGCCTACGTCCTCACAACTATTGCCTGGAGACCCCTGCCATGAAGAAGTTTTTGATTGGCTGTATATTCACAGTGCTCAGTGTGATGCTGGCAGCGTGTCTGCAAAATCATCAAAACGGCGCGCGCGAGTTTCGCAGCGATGATTGTGTAGCGTGTCACCTTGATGATTACAACCGGTCGCCGCACGGCACCAATAGACCGAACACCTGCGGTGATTGCCACACGCAACTTACGTGGCTAGGTGGCACCGAAGGCCATCCGGAAGCCAAATTCCCGATCAAGAACGGCAGTCATCAAGGAATCGAATGCACGACGTGCCACATCCTCGCTGACGGCCCGTACACTGCGGGCGCGAACGTGTCATGTATTAGTAGTGGGTGTCACCCAGATGGCAGCGTTAGCCCCGACCACCGTGAAGTGCCTCGATACACCTTCGATGCGACCCGAAAACATTTCTGCGTAGACTGTCATCCCGACGGCCGCAATTAAGCTCCTATGCCAACATCCATGCTCGTATTGCTCGGCCTCGTCGCCGTCGTTTTGGTGCCTTGGTTTGGCTGGAAATGGCTTGACCACCGCACCAACAAAGTTGGCCAAGCGTTGCACGATGATGCGATGTCGCTCGGCGAAGAACTGGTGCCGATCTCATTGCACCCCGATATCAAACCGGATCAATGCATTAGCTCGGGCGCCTGTACCAAGGCTTGCCCTGAAGATGAAGTCTTGATGATGGTGGAGGGCCAAGCTCGCTTGGTCAATCCGTTGTCATGCGTTGGCCATGGTGAGTGCATGCGGGCCTGCCCAGTCGGTGCGATTTCGCTGGTGTTTGGCACTGCCACGCGCGGCGTTGAATTGCCACGGGTCAGCACAACATTTGAAACCACCCAGCAGGGCGTGTACATCGTCGGTGAACTCGGCGGCATGGGCCTAATTCGCAATGCCATCGAACAAGGCCGGCAGGCGGCGATGGCCATTATCAAATCGGGTCGGCGCAGTGTGGTCGCCGATTTTGACGCGATCGTCGTCGGCGCCGGACCGGCCGGCATCGCTGCAAGTTTAGCCTTGATGAGCCATGGCCTGCGTATTCAAATGGTTGAACAAGGCCAATATGGCGGCACCATTCGCCACTACCCACGCGCCAAATTGGTGATGAGCGGGCATCTAGATTTTCCTGGCTACGGCAAAATTCGCCGCAAAACCATGAGCAAAGAAGATCTCATCGAGTTGTGGGACGACATTCGCGACCGCATGAAATTCCCGGTGCGCGAAGGCGAAAAAATTGAACGCATCACCAAAACCCCGGCCGGATGGGCGGTCAGCAGCGCGACCTGGAACAGTACGGCAGCCAACGTTATTCTTGCGCTGGGTCGGCGCGGCGCACCACGCGAACTTGGCGTGCCCGGCGAAGAGCTCAACAAAGTTCACTACCGCGTCATCGAGCCCGATCCATTCAAAGACAAACATGTCTTGATCGTCGGTGGCGGCAACGCGGCCGCTGACTGCGCCTTGGCTCTCGCCGAAGCTGGCGAAAACTTTTGCCGCAGCGTGAGCATCAGTTATCGCAAACACGAGTTCATGCGCATGCGCTCAACCGTGCGCGCCCGATTGTTAAAATATGTCGATGCCGGCAAGATCAATGCCTACCTCGGCACCGAAGTATCACTCATCGAACGATCCATGGTCTCGTTACGCAGCGCCGAAGGCGAGCATCAGCTCATCAACGATGCCGTCATCATTCAAATTGGCGGCACCCTACCCAACGAATTGCTGCGCTCGGTTGGGATTGAACTCGTCGAAAAATTCGCCGAGGCGTAATGGCGCACGTCAACGCGCCGCCCGCTACGGTGCGCTACGGATAACATGCCGCGAATGCAACGGCATCGTCGGCCGATTGTTATGCGGAAACGCTGCAGCGAATGAATCGATCTGTTCACGCGATGCCGTAATGGGATTGGTCATGACCACCCACGTGACATTTTCCGTACACGGTGGCGTGGTTAAACTGCCATCGTATTCAATGTAGCCCCGCTGCAACGGCAACAATTTTTCAACATCAAGCGTCGCCCTAACCTGTTCATCGCCCATCGGCAAATGTATCAAGAGGGGCGTCAAGCCTAGATGCGCAGCGCCTTCGCGGATAAACACCGCGATGACTACGAGCTTGTTGGTTGCACTTTTGTGAACTAGATGGACTTCCATCGGATAGTTCGCCCCATTGAGACGATGTTCACTGACATGATGAAAATGAAACTGCTCTAACCAGCATCGCTTTGACCGGGCGTCAAAGCTGCTGGCGGCCCCTCGCCCCAGCGTTCGCTAGTGCGCTCCATGTGGGCCTCGATCAAACAAGGGACGTTCCCAATGCTGGTCACTTAAGCCCAATCGCACGAAACCATCAGTAATTTTGGTTACTTACGCGGACCACGGA
>JAGPDK010000086.1 GCA_018057605.1 Kofleriaceae bacterium
GATGCAGATCAAGCGCGAATCATGGGTGCGTTTACCACGCTCGATCAATTATCGGCCACGATGCGTGCTGAAATTCCAGCCAAATTGGCGCGTGAATTCCCCAGCGCTGCGACGCTGCAAACGATCTCGGCATATGACGGCAATGTGACCGCAACGCTGCATAGCGAAGAACCGCCGAGCCTGTATTGCTATCGCAACCAGGCCACGGTCACGGGCTGCGAATTGAGTTTCATCATTGCCAAAAAATATACCAAGCGCTTAGAGCCATCATGCTTAATCGCCGATGACATCGCGCCCGGCTTTGGCAACTTGTTAGGCTGGCCCGACGGCGATGCCGTGCTGGTGCAGCCGCCAGCGGTGCGCGTTGAAGCCGTGGGCCATGGCATCGCGGCGCACATGGTGATTGACTACGTGGCGATTGATCAAGTGAGCCGTGAACCGTTTTTGCAGTCGTGGAAGTTTTCACTGCTGTTTCAAGGTGGCTACTACGTGGCGTGTGTTGAATCGCAGGCCGGGTACAAACAAACCTTTGCAAAATACGTTGATGAGCTGTTTCGTAACGTGGTGGTAACCAAGCCCGCTGCAATCACGCAACTCGGTTACGCCGTTGCGCAAGACGCCCAGATGATTGGGCTGGCAGTCACCCGCGTAATGCCGGCCGCCGAGGGCAAGGGCATCGTGGAAGCCGAAACTCAGCTGCTCGTACAAGCGCGCAATGGCCAGTTGTTGATTACCGAAAACGCGACCAACAGCGAGCGCGGGCCAGGGGGGGAATTGCTCAAACAAGTGGCGTTGCAGGCTGACAATCGCGGCGCTCAACTGGTGTTTGCTGTGAAGGCAACCGGGTCCGAGGCTCGCTTTGTAACGGCGATTTCCAAAGACAGCGAGCAAGAGTCGAAGGTCGAGTTGACTTCGCCCTTGCGCACGCTGCTTGATTTGCGCGCAGATTTTCAGCGGCTGCTCGGCGATGCTGCGGCTACCACGGCGTTTTCGCGTATCGCCATCGACAACGGGTTAGCGGTGCCGATTCCGTTTGTGGCCGCGCGTGACGGTCAAGGGCGTATCGTTGCTAGCACTAAAAATCGCGTGGAAATATTTACCGTCGATAAGACCGGTCGCTTGCTGCAGCGGCAAGCCGACAAGCTAACCTGGCAGCTTCTGGCTGAGTGACTCGGGCGACATGGGTAGGTCGCGGCGCATATTGATGTGCGGAATGCCATCTTCATCGTACGGCTCGCCGAACACTTCAAACCCGAACTCGGCGTAGAACCGCTGCAAATGGGCTTGCGCGCCCAACACGATCGGTGCGCCAGCGAACAAACTACCCATGCGGGCCACTGCATTGCGCATCAAAGCTTTGCCCACGCCGGTGCCGCGCGCCCGCTCGACGATAAGCACGCGGCCGATCGAAGGCTCAGCATGTTTGATACCTGCCGGCACCAGCCGTGCGTACGCGACGAGGCCAACGCCGTCATGGCCACATAGATGCCTCGCCATTGCGTCGCAACCATCGGCATCGAGATAAGCGCATTTTTGCTCAACCACGAACACGGCTTGCCGCAGTTGCAAAATGGCATAGAGCTGGTGCGGGGTCAGCTCCGCAAACGTTTTGTCGGTCCAGGTTAACGCTGCCGTCATGCTTTGATGCTAAAGGCAACGCATGCGCGCTGTCTGCGTTTTCTTGTCATCAACCGTTGGGTCGCCGGTAGCGCGGGCAGTGATTCATGAGTTGGGCACCGAACTGGCCCGGCGAGATCTCACATTGGTGTATGGCGGCGCATCGATCGGCCTCATGGGTGTGTTGGCCGACGCGGTATTAGCCGCCGGCGGGCGGGTGTACGGCGTGATTCCGGAGGCGTTACAGCAACGCGAGCTGGCCCATCCAGGCCTGACCGAGTTATTCATTGTCGACAACATGCACGCGCGCAAAGCCAAAATGTTTGATTTGGCCGATGCATTTATTGTTGCACCAGGCGGCTTTGGCACCCTCGAGGAAGCCTTTGAAATCCTGACCGGACAGCAAATTGGCGTTCACCACAAGCCCACCGTGTTTCTGGATATCGAGAATTTTTGGGCCGGTCTCGACAGCTTTTTGCAACATGCAGCGCAGGTGCAAGTTTTGCGGGCCGAAGTCTATTCGCTATTCGTGCGTGCCGATTCGCCAACTGCAGCCCTCGATTTTGTTGCGGTGCCGGCGGCCGTGCGCAGTTTTTCGCTTTGAATTGGTGGCGCTTGGTGTGTCCGACACGCGGCCCGTGATAGCGTAACCCTATGTCTTCCCAGACGGGGAAAGCGGCACTAGCCGCGCTTGCGGCTTTGTTTATTTTACTGGCCTTGGCTACATCGTCGTGGTGGTCCGGCAATGTTGCAGGTTCGGACCGCCGCAGTGCCTCTATTGGATTACTGGGCGGCGTTGGTTGCAACAAGATTGGTGAGCGGACTTGCCAATCGATTTCGCTGAGTAAAGCGTCGTCGGGATTCGCCGTGTTGGGCGTTGCCACGTTTGGTCTTGGCATCGTGACCATCGTGGGTTGTGTAGCGCTGGGGTGGCTGGGCTGGAAACAAGATCCTCGCCAGCGCAAAATGGCTATGGTGACCCTCGGTGTTGCGGCGGTTGGCGTGTTGCTAGCCATCGGTTTCATTGTGACCAAACCAAAGCACATCGCAGTGCCGATAAGTTATGGGTTGTTCCTGGGCTTGCTTGGTTTTGCAATGGCGGCAGGCCGCGCAGTTGTCGGCCTCAATGCGAACTCGGCCAACGCCGGGCTGTATCATCAAGCGGGGTTGCAACATGGTTATGCGGCGACACCAAACTCGCCGTTTGATCCTTCGAATCCGATGGGCGCTACGGCCGCTGGGGCCGGCGGGTATGGTGCGCCGCAACCGTACGGTGGTCCTGGCCAAAACCCGCAACCGTACGCTCAAGCGCCGTATCAAGCGAACCATGGCGCACCGCCGCAATACGGCGCACCGCCGCAGTTCGGCGCACCGCCGCAGTTCGGCGCACCGCCGCAATACGGCGCACCGCCGCAGTTCGGCGCACCGCCGCAGTTCGGCGCACCGCCGCAGTTCGGCGCACCGCCGCAGTTCGGCGCACCACTGCAACACGGTGCACCGCCGCAACACGGCGCACCGCCGCCGCAGTTCGGTGCACCACCGCAGTTCGGCGCCACGCCAACCGCCCCGCCGCCGCAGTTCGGTGCACCGCCGCAGTTCGGCGCCACGCCAACATCCCCGCCGCCGCAGTTCGGTGCACCACCGCAGTTCGGTGCCACGCCAACCTCCCCGCCGCCGCAGTTCGGTGCACCACCGCAGTTCGGCGCCACGCCAACCTCCCCGCCGCCGCAGTTCGGCGCCACGCCAACCTCCCCGCCGCCGCAGTTCGGCGCACCACCAACCTCCCCGCCGCCGCAGTTCGGCGCACCACCAACCTCCCCGCCGCCGCAGTTCGGTACACCACCACCATTCGGCGCGGCGCCAACCTCCCCGCCACCGCCGTTCGGCGCCGCGCCAACCTCCCCGCCACCACCGTTCGGCGCCGCGCCGGTTCCGCCGGCAACGATTGCGGCTCCGGTTCCTTCGCCTGCCGTTGCATCGGTCGCGCCGCCGGCCGCTACGGCCTCGGGCAATCCGCGTACGGTGATTCCGGTGCCGTCACTTGGTTCATCTGCGGCGATGGGGTCACTGCCGCCGCCGGTCACGCGGTCGAAGCCAGATCTGACCAAACCACCGCCGCGTCGTTCGCCGGGGTCAACGGCGGCCCCGCCACCGGTGCCTGCGGCTGCGCCACCGGCCAAACCACCCGTCAAAACTGAGGCTCCACCACCGCCGAGTCTCGCGACAATTCCGTCGGCATTTGAGCCAGCAACCGCGCTTGATGTCCCTGCCATCGAAAAGCCAGATTTCGCAACCGTCGCAATGGCACCCTATGTCGACGACGCCGCACCTAGTCCATCAACCCTGCGACCTGACGATGCTGAACGCACGCAAGCGTCCACCCCTTATATCGAAGACAACGATCAAACCCTCGCGGGTGAGCGGGAGCGTCCGCCGGCGCCGGCGTGTCCAACCTGTGTGAGCCCGATGGAATGGGTCGCGCTCCACGGTCGATTTTTCTGCCAAAGTTGCCGCGCTTACTACTAACCAACAACTCTAACTTCCGGTCAAAGTGATGCTGGCTAGCGCCACTCTTCGTCGCGCACGCTTCGCACAATTTCATCGAGCACGCGGGTTAGCGCGTCAGAATCTTGGCCCTTGTGAAATACCGGGCGGCCGGGGGCAGCGAGCTGTACTTCGCTGATGCCTTCACCCGACAAAAACACGAGGCGATCGAGCAAATCGGGGCGCTTTTCGGTCACCCATTTGTATAAGTCATTGCCCGAACCATCGTCCATGTGCCAGTCGACAACGATAATGTCGAAATCTTGGGTGGTGAGCTGGGCAATCGCCGAGTTACCGCTGTCCACCGCGGTGACGTGATAGCCGGCATCTTTAAGCAGTTGCGACATCACCAACAACAGCATCGCTTCGTCATCCGCTAACAGCAAGGTTGGTGCTTCTACACTGATCGCAATTTCCGACACCGATTGATCTTGTATCCGTTCAACGCGGGTCACGGCAGCCGCGGCGATTTGCAGGATTTCGGGCATGCGGGTGAGCGGAATTGCCAAGCATCGGCCGACCACCAGAGCTTCAAAATTTGCGGGTTGCTCCTCGGAAACGAAGACAAATTGGCTGCGTAAGTCGTAACGGCGCTGCAATGCCCAGCGATAGACGTCGGCGCCTACTGACTGCTCACGATCCCACTGCGCAACCACCACATGAATCGCGCGATCGCCTTCGAGATAGGCTTGGGCGCGAAACGCTGATAAGGCCGCGACTACTTCGAAGCCTTGGCTTTCGAAGGCACGAGTAATTGCATCAAGCGCACCAGGATCTTGATGGATTACAAGTGCGGTTTTGCGTCCCTGGTACGCAGACATGAATTAAATTATAACGGATCTCCGCGCCGCTTCCTGGTTTCGGCTCCAGTTTGATGCGAATTGCGACACGACGGAGTACGATGAGACGTGAACGGGCCTTTGACTCCACATCGCCCCGTCGTCGGAATCGACTTGGGCACGACCAATACCTCGGTCGCGGCAGTCCGCGACCGGAAGGTCGTCATGTTTGCCAATGACGCTGGCGAAAAGCTCATCCCGTCGATTATTTCGTTTTTGTCCAAAGACGAGGTGGTGGTGGGGACGGCCGCGAAAGATCGCGCTGCAACTGTGCCGTCGCGCACGGTAGTTTCGCCGAAACGCTTGCTTGGGCGAGGCTTCGACGATCGCGAAGTGCAAACGTTTTTGGCTCAGCAGCCGTATTTGGCGTATCGCGGCCCTGATGGCCAACCCTTGCTCGAGATTTGCCAGCAAAAGTGGGCAATTCCGCAAATTTGCGCACATTTACTAGGCTACGTGCGAAAGCTCGCATCGGATCGCTTAGGCGTCCTGGTTGAAGATGCTGTGCTCGCGGTGCCGGTGACGTTCGACGATGCCCGCATTGCCGCACTGCAGCGAGCGGCCCAATTGGCAGGGTTCCGCAACGTTGATTTCATCGACGAACCAACCGCTGCTGCGGTGGCGAATCGTTATGTGCCTGGTTTTGGTGGGATCATCGGCATTTACGATTTCGGCGGTGGCACGTTCGACTTTTCACTGGTCGATGTGTCGAGTTCTTCGTTTAAGGTGCTGGCCACGGCCGGCGATGCCTGGCTCGGCGGTGATGACATTGACTTGGTCTTGGCCGAGGCTGCAGCCAATCAATTTTGGCGGCAACACAAGGTTGATTTGCGTGGTCAAGCGGTGGAATGGCAACGTGTGCGATTTGCCTGTGAACGGGCCAAGCGAGCGTTGGCCGGAGCCGAACAAGCCACGATTGCCGTGCCCGATGTGTTGCGCACCGCAAGTGGCATGATCGGGCTTGAACTCGTTATTGACCGCAAGATTTTTGCGCGTGCTGCCCGTTCGCTCATTGCCCGCTCGTTGGACGTGTGTGATCGCGCCTTGGAAACCGCCGGCATCGACAAAACTCAGCTTTCGGCAATTTATATGTGTGGCGGCACCAGCCACTTGGCTGTCGTGCGTGACGCAGTGGCGGCGCATTTTGCCGTGCCGCTACGCGACGGTATCGCCCCTGATCAAGCGGTTTGTTTGGGTGCCAGCATTGAAGCTACGATGATGTCGCAGCGCCGCCCGGTGTCGCTACGCGCCAAGACCCCGACCCCGACGTCGTAACCGCAAAATGTAGGGAGCATGGGTTTGACCCAGGGGGCTGGGCCCCCTACGCTTACTGGTAATGCATCGAAAAAATGTTTCGAGGAGCTGGTGGCTGGTAGCTGTGTTGGCGGCAACCGCTTGTGGCAATAGCGGGGCAAAGCCGGTGCAAAAGCCGACCTTGCCGAAGGTGGTCGGCGAGATCAACGTTGACCTACCGAATATTCCGTCGTCGCTCAACGTAACCAAGAGCGCACCGACCGAAGGTGATGCGCCCGCCACGCGGTCGCGCTTGCTCGACATTATGAAAGCCGAAAATGTGCGGGCCATGGCGGCGTTGCGGGCCAAGCCCGAACCCGCGCACTATTTAGCCTACCAGCTCGTCGAGCAACGGCAGGTGACACTGGAAGCCGAGGGCGGCGCTTTGGTCACTGACTCCGACGACACGGATCGTAATCTCGATGTCGAAGTGCGCGTCGGGGCTGCCGAACTCGACAACACCCGGCAGTTGTCCGACGACAACGGCCTCAATTCGCCGTTAACGCGGCCGGGCGTTGTGCCGTTTGGCGATGACCCATTTGCGGTCACCAATGCGTTGTGGCTTGAAACCGATCGTCGCTACAATGAGTCGGCGCAAGCGTTAGGCTATGTTCGCCAAGATCTTTCAACCTTGAGCAAGCGCACCGAGGTGCCGGATTTCTCGTCGGACCAGCGCGAAGTATATGTTGGCGCTCCCGCCACGCTGACCTTCGATAAACAAGTGTGGATCGAGCGCATGAAGCGCTGTTCGGCTAAGGCCTTACATGGCCATGCCACGCGCGGCAGCTGCGGCGTGAGCTTTCGTTTGACGACAACGTGGTTTGTAAACAGTGAGGGTTCGCAGATCCAATTGTCGTGGACTACGGCGCAGCTCAATATCTCGGTCGGCGTGAAAGCCGACGACGGCATGAACTTGTCGCGGTTGGAGCAACGGTTTGGCGTCACGCCGAACGATTTGCCTGCGGATGCTGTCATCGACGAATTGATCAAAACTGTCACCACCGAATTGGATGCCTTGCACGACGCGCCGTTGGCCGATCCGTACGTCGGGCCGGCAATTCTTGAAGGCCGCGCCGCGGGCGTGTTTTTCCACGAGGTGTTTGGTCATCGCATCGAAGGCCATCGGCAAAAAGATGACACCAGTGGGCAAACGTTTGCGGCCCAAGTTGGCAAAGACATCGCGCCACCGTGGTTGAGCGTGTACGACGACGCCACCATTCAAACCGCCAACGGCATGCAGCTCAATGGCTTCTATCGCTTCGACGATGAAGGCGTGCGAGCGCGGCGGGTGCCGCTGGTGGACCAAGGCAAACTGGTTGGTTTCTTGTTAGGGCGAAACCCAATCGCTGGGTTTCCACGATCCAATGGCCACGGTCGGCGCTCGCCTGGTTTGCCGCCGGTTTCACGGCAAGGTAATTTGATTGTTGAAGCAAGCAAAAGCGTGGAGCGCGTGCAACTCGAAAAATTGTTGCTCGAAGAAGTAAAAAAACAAAACCGCCCGTACGGCATGGTGTTCACCGACATCAGCGGTGGCTTCACCAACACCTCGGCATTTGCGCCGCAAGCATTCAAAGTGAATCCGGTGATGGCGTACCGAATTTATCCTGACGGCCGCCGCGAATTGGTGCGGGGCATCGATATCGGCGGGACGCCGCTGGTTGCCCTGCAATCGATCCGCGCCGCGAGCCGTGAAGTTGAAACCTTCAACGGTATGTGCGGTGCCGAAAGTGGTTGGGTCCCGGTGTCGGCGTCGGCACCAAGCTTGCTGATTGAAAAACTCGAAGTTGAAAAGAGTTTCATTCCACCGGACCGGCCACCGCTGATGGACGCCCCGTCACTTCGTCAAGCCGCGCCTTCGGCTCGCCCGCACCAGGAGTCCGCTCAATGAAACGCTTCGTTGCTTCTGTTGTTCTTGGTTCATCGTTGCTGGTTGCGCACGTTGATAGCGTTGCCGCCAAACCGGCGGCGCCGCCAACCATGGTCCAAGCATCGCGTGCCGTGACGAAAGATATCGTCGATGCGGTTGCGCAAGAGATGAATCGCGCGATGCAAAATTTGCAGATTCCCGGTGCACCTAAACCGTACAGCATCGCCTATAAAATCACCGAGGTTGAAGTAAATGATGCGGTCGCATCGTTGGGCTTTACCACGTCGAAAAAATCGCGGCACTTCGTAAGTCTCGAAGCGCGGGTGCGCGTTGGTTCGGTTGCTTTTGATAACGGCAATTTCGTAGTGCCCGGCGACGGCGATGTCGACGCCGTTGCGACCGTCTCGTTATCGCTCGAAGCCACGCCACGCATTGCGCGCCGCGCCGCCTGGATGGCGACCGATGCCGCCTACAAAGAAGCACTCATTCAACTGCGGGCCAAGATGGAAAGCCGCAAGGCCGGCAGTGTTGGGCAGGCCGATGTGCCAGCGTGGACTCAACAAAAAGCGATTGTGTCGGACGACCAAATCGCCGTGCCGGTGCTGGAGTCCGTCGTCGATCTTGAAGCGCGTGCCAAATTGTTATCGAGCGCGTTTCGTGGCGCTGGGCATGTGCGCGATTCGCGCGTTGCGGTAACCAGCTATCTCGAACGGCGGTGGTATTTGACCACCGAAGGCACGAGCGTGACCGATACCCGCCGAGCCAGTGGCCTGTTGATCGCTGCAAGTGGCCAAGCCGACGATGGCCAAGGCTTAGCGCAGCATTATTTGCGCTACGGCCACACTGAAAAAGACTTACCAAGCGATCAAGAGCTCAAAGAAGAGATCAAAAAGATCAGTGACCTGCTGCGTGATTTGGCCAAAGCGCCTTTGGTCGGCCGCTACGTTGGGCCGGTGTTATTCGAAGGAGAAGGCGCGGTTGGCTTCATTCGGCAAACCTTGGCGCCGCATCTCGGTGGCACGCCGTTGCCCGAAGGCTTGCGTCCGCAAGATGCCAAACAATTTGGTGGCGCGCTGACCGACAAGGTTGGCCTGCGAGTGGCTGCCAATATGCTGACTTTTTTCGATGACCCAACCGCGAGCGCGGCCAACGGCAAAGCGTTGATCGGCGGCTACAAGCTCGACGACGAAGGCACCCCGGCACAACGCGTGACGATGGTCAAAGCTGGCAAATTGCTAACCTTGTTAACCAGCCGAACGCCGTCGCAAAAAGACGCGGTCTCGAATGGCCACGCGCGACGCACCGCCGAAGGTGGCGCGTTTCACGGCAGCGCTACCAACTTGTTTGTGAACGCGAAAGGCGGTTTGTCGAGTGCAGCGCTCAAAGCCAAGTTGCTTGCAAGCGCCCGCAACGAAGGCTTGGGTTACGGCTTGTTGATCAAACGGTTTGATGACGCGGCGATTACGTCGGCACCAGAGTTCTCGCGCCACGAGTTACTCAACATGTTGCAAACTACCGACCAAGCGCTGCCGCCACCGGCGCTGGTGGCGTACAAAGTTTATCCCAACGGCAAGCAAGAGTTGGTGCGCGGCGTGCAGCTCGCCGAGTTGCCGATTCGGACTTGGAAAGATGTGATTGCGGCTGGCAATACACCATTTGTCTACAACTTCCTCGCGCCGTCGGAGAGTTTTATCTCGCTGCGCATTGGCGGTGGAACTGACAGTGGCAACGTGCCGTCGGGTGGTATCGAAAGTGCGATCATTACGCCAGACCTGTTGGTTGGCGAAATCGAAGTGCGGACCAGCACGTTGGGGCAACGCCCGCAACCTGCGGTAACCCGGCCAGCGGTGCCGTAGGTCGCGATGCACGCTCGCCTGCATGCGATCGAGGCGCGGTCGCGCGCCAACGGTCCAGGCGTGCGCACGGTGGTGTGGTTTCAAGGCTGCACGCTCGGTTGTGTCGGGTGTTTTAATCCCGCGACGCACCCGACGATGGGCGGCACAGCGAGCGACATCATTGACACCGTCGATACCATCGTAGCTGGCCTGACTGGCGCGGCGGCGGCGGGCATCGACGGCCTGACGCTTTCCGGCGGCGAACCGATGCAACAAATCGACGCTGCGATCGTGCTGCTTGCAGCGGCTCGAATCGCCGGCTTGTCGACGTTGATGTTTTCTGGTTACACCATCGAAGAAATTCAAGTGTTGCCACGCGGCACCGAAGCGTTGGCGTTGCTGGACGTGTTGATCGATGGCCGCTACCGTAGCGAATTACGCTTGGGACAAGGCTTGCGCGGCTCAAGCAATCAGCGCGTGCATTTGTTGAGCAATCGCTACACCACGCGCGATATCGACGAAGCACCGCTTGGCGAAGTCCGCATCGCACCCAACGGTGAAGTGATTCTCACCGGGGTTACGCCACTACGGCTGAAACCTACCAAGTAAGGGGCGCTGTCGCCGTCGTTACCGCCAGAGGCCCGCCGACCAAGTCCAGTTGCCGCTGGAGTTGGTCCACGTGCCTTCGATCCAGGTTTTGTTGGCGCGTTCGCGCTCCCAGTGGCCAGGCATCCATTCGTAGTCACCACCACGCCATGCGTAGTTGCCGTTGATCCAACGATAGCCTCGGCGCGGCACTGGTGTTTCAACAATCAGTTGCGGTGGCGCATCTTGCACCGTCGGTGCGTCGCGAAATGAGCCAACTGCCCAGGTCCATGTGCCGTCGGTGATTTGCCATTTACCATCTTGCCAGCGCTTGCCACGCGGTCGTGGTTGCAACCGGCCGGCGACCCATTGGTAATCGCCGTCGTCCCATTGCCAGTGGCCTGCAACCCACACCTTGTTACGCGCGTATCGTCGGACCTCTTCGCGTGGCTGTGGTGGTGGTGGCTGAACGTTCGGCGCATCGATCCAGTTGCCTGCGGTCCATGTCCAGTTGCCGCCGACCATGGCCCAGGCGCCTGCATTCCAACGCTTGCCGGGCGGGCGCTTTTGCAACGAGCCTGGTTTCCATTCCCAGTTGTTTTGCTCCCAATTCCAGTTGCCGTTCACCCACGCATAGCCGCGGCGCTGGCGCGGTGTTTCATTGACCGGCGCTGGCGGTTGGTCGGGGTGGGTTGGGGCATCGGTCCAACCGCCAACAGTCCATTCCCAGTGGTCGCCTTTATTGTCCCATCGACCATCGTTCCATCTTTTGTTTTTTTTGCGTTGATTAAAGTGGCCGGTGTTCCATTGCCACTGGTTATCTCGCCATTGCCACTGGCCAGCGACCCAGACCTGGCCCCGGCGCGGCTGCCAAGTCTCGCGTGGTGCGGCCGGGGGCGCGGCCGTCGGTGGTTGGACGACCGGAGCGTCACGATGATCTCGCTGGTTGGGTTTGTCGCGATCGCCGCGGCGATCTTGATCGTTGCGGTTGGGCTTGGCGTAGGCGCTGATCGGCGCCGCAATGCCCACACATAGAATGAGTACTCTTGCTACATGACGAGATAGTTGCATGATCGTCGTGTAGCAGCATGACCTGCGGCGGCGATGGTTTTACACCAATACTTTTCGATAATCGTCGTCGATAAATCCACTGAGCGCGAGCGCACGATCGTGCGCAAAAAAATTGCCTGGAGTGTGCGCGAGCGCTCGCCTTGCGAGGGTGCGCGCGCTTGCCCCAAAAACTAGCACTCACGGGCTTGATGGCTTTGTCGGCCCACAACAATGGCTAAATGCCACTGCGATTGCCGCAAAATCGGGCTGATCTTCCCGGCCGAAATTCCAACGCGTGGCTTTGGCGACCGACACCGATTGCGCCCCGGCCGGCTCGGTGCCAGGATACGGCGTCTATAAGGAGCCACGGTCATGCGTATGATTCTCGTCGGTCCGCCAGGTGCGGGCAAAGGCACCCAAGCTGCCAAGCTAGTCGATACGTTTAAGATCCCGCACATCTCGAGCGGCGACATGCTGCGAGCGGCGGTGAAAGAGGGCACGGCGCTGGGTAAACAGGCCGATGGCTTTATGAAAGCGGGCCATCTGGTTCCCGATGCCGTGGTGATCGGGATGATTTTGGAACGCATCACCAAGGCCGATTGTGGTCGTGGGTTCATGCTCGATGGCTTTCCACGCACGCGGCCGCAAGCCGAAGCGCTCGACGCCGCGATGTTGGCGGCCGGCGTTAAGCTCGAAGCTGTGGTGCTCATTGAAGTGGCCGATAGCCTCATCGTGGACCGCATTACCGGGCGCCGCAGCGATCCGGATACCGGCGCGATTTATCACATCAAATTTAATCCGCCGCCGGCCGAAATTGCCGGCAAAGTGGTGCAACGCAAGGACGACACCGTCGAAGCGGTGACGACCCGGTTGGAGAAATACCACTCTGAAACCGCACCGATTGTGCCGTTTTATGACGCCAAAGGAATTTTGCTGCGCGTCGATGGCGTCGGCGATCCAGGTGCAGTTACCAAGCGCATCATCGATGTTATGGGCCACGCTGGCGCTCCTGCTTAAGCGTTGTCTTTGGTTCTGGTTCTTCGCAGTAAGAAAAATTTATGGCTGGCTACGATCACAAGCTTCTCGACGAAAAATGGCAAACCTACTGGGATCGCGAAAACACGTTTGCCACCCCGACCGACCGCAGCCGGCCTAAGTATTACGTCCTCGATATGTTTCCGTATCCGTCGGGCGATGGCCTGCACGTCGGGCACCCGAAGGGCTACACTGCCACCGATGTGGTCGCACGCGCCAAGCGCATGATGGGCTTCAACGTGTTGCGGGTGATGGGCTGGGATAGTTTTGGCTTGCCGGCCGAACGCAAAGCCGAGCGCGATGGCATTCATCCTCGGGTGACCACCGCGAAAAATATCGCGACATTCAAGAAGCAATTGCAAAAGCTCGGCTTGTCGTACGACTGGAGCCGCGAACTGGCGACCAGCGAGCCAAGTTATTATAAGTGGACGCAGTGGATCTTCAAGCAGCTGTTCGACCGCGGCTTGGCGTATCGCGCTGAAGTTGCGGTGAACTTTTGCCCGGCGTTGGGCACGGTGTTGGCCAACGAAGAAGTCCACGACGGCAAGTACGTTGAAACCGGCGATCCGGTGGAACGTCGCATGATGAAACAGTGGATGCTGAAGATCACCGCGTATGGTGATCGGCTCACCGACGATCTTGATGGCTTGAACTGGCCAGTCGGCACGTTGGAGATGCAACGCAATTGGATCGGCCGGTCGATCGGCGCCAATGTGGATTTTGCGTTGGCGCCAGCGAGTGCCGGTGCCGGTGCCAAGATCACGGTATTCACGACTCGTCCCGATACGTTGTTCGGCGGCACATATGTCGTGTTGGCGCCGGATCATCCGTTGGTGGATACCATCGCGGTTGAGTCGCAGCGCGCTGCCATCACTGCGTATCGTGCGCAAGTGGCTAACCGCTCCGACCGTGAGCGCACCGAAGAAGCCGCCGACGCACCCAAAACTGGCGTCTTCACCGGCGCATACGCCATCAATCCGGTCAACGGCGCTCAGCTGCCGGTGTGGATTGCCGACTACGTATTGGGCGGCTACGGCACGGGCGCGGTGTTTGCGTGCCCGGCGCACGATGAGCGTGACTACGCCTTTGCCAAGACCTTTGCGTTGCCGATTGTCGAAGTGGTGCAGGGCGGTAACGTGGCAGAAGCTGCCTACGGCGGTGATGGCCCGCATGTCAATTCGCAATTCCTCGACGGCCTGAATGTGGTTGATGCCAAAACCAAAGTCATCGAATTTCTTGAAAGCCACCAGCTCGGCGAAAAATCGATCAGGTTCCGGCTGCGCGATTGGCTGTTCTCGCGGCAACGTTATTGGGGCGAGCCGTTTCCAACCTATGAAATGCCCGACGGCACCGTGAAGTGTTTGCCTGACAGCGCGCTGCCACTTGAACTGCCGATGATTGATGAATACAAGCCGACCGCCGATGGTCAGCCGCCGTTGGCGCGCGCCAAAGCATGGCTTGATGTCCGAGATCCGGACACCGGCGTGATGTGCAAACGCGAAACCAACACC
>JAGPDK010000523.1 GCA_018057605.1 Kofleriaceae bacterium
GAATGATGTCGACGCCTTTGGCCAACAGGATCTCTTCGGCTTCTGGATAGGTTGGGCCGTTAGCGCCTTCAACTACCATCTTCACTTTTAGCGCTTTGGCTTCAGCTACGCCGATTTCAAGTTCGAGGGCGGCCGGCACAAAGATGTGCGCGTCGAGACCAAAGAACTCTTCACGGCTAATTTTACCAGCACCTTTGTAACCGGCCACCGAGCCTGTTTTGGCGACGTGTTCGCCAAGCTTGTGTGGGTTGATGCCTTCGAGGTTCGAAATGTAACCGCCTGCATCGCCCACGCCGACGATGACGGCGCCACGTTGCGATAACAAGCGGGCAGCGTAGCTACCCACGTTACCGAAGCCTTGAATAATGATGTGGGAACCATCAAGGTTGAAGTTTTTATCTTTGGCCCATTCGGTGATGCAGTGCACCACGCCTTGGCCAGTTGCTTCGGCCCGGCCATGCGAGCCGCCAGCGGTAACGCTTTTGCCGGTGACCACGCCGCGCACCAAGTTGCGATCGGACGAGCCTTGCAAGTTCATGTACGTGTCCATCATCCAAACCATGGTTTGGCTGTTGGTGTTCACGTCGGGTGCGGGAATGTCGTATTCCGGACCGATATTTGAGCCTAACGCTGCGGTGAAGCGACGGGTGATGCGCTCAAGTTCAAGTTTGCTGTGTTGCCGAGGGTCAACGCGCACGCCGCCTTTGCCACCACCAAATGGAATCTCATGCAACGCGCTCTTGTAGGTCATCCACGAAGCCAGCGCTTTCATTTCATCGAGGTTGGCTTCAGGGTGGTAACGCATACCGCCCTTATATGGCCCCAAGATGTTGTTGTGCTGAACGCGATAGCCCTTAAACATCGTGAACTTGCCGTTGTCCATACGGACTGGGAAGTTCACGATAATTTCGTTCTTGGGTTGCGCCAAGATCTCAGCAACGTCGTGATCAAGGTTGATCAACTTCATCGCCTTTTCGATTTGCTTGGTGGCAACGTCGAACAGATTGCCGCGATCTTTGAGGCTAACTGTTGTGGGTTCGGACTTCGGTTTTTCGCTCATGGTTCCTATTCCTTCGTGCTTGCAAAACAGGTCTGCTCAGCCAACGATTCGATACCGCCGCAGCCAAGCTGTTTCAATGTATAAACGTGCGAAATTGTCGGGAATTTCGGCAATTTTTCACGCCGCACTGCGTCGTTGTCGCAAGATCCGCACGGATTAACGACCTAGGCTCAGTTAGCCCATTGACGACGACTTAAGGACGAGGATTGAGCCGGGCCGCAGGCAACGCTGCGGTGCGCGCTTCATCCATTCGAGTTTTACTAATTCGTAACTCAATAGCTTCTTGACCAGCCGGCCGTACCACCAACAGGCTGGGCGTTTCATTGCGATGAAAAAACGCCGATGTTCCATCCAGCGCAAAGTACAGCTGCGCTTGATCAAGATCGTATATTGCATTTTTGAGCTTCCGCCGTTCCCAAAAAAATAGCCCCGCCGGAATCGCCGCCCCGAAGGCAATGATGGGGGAATTGGCCATGCCAAAAATCACCAGCAACAAACAAAACGCAAACAGTGCCGTCATGACCGATTGCCCTTGGCGATCAGTGCGCCGCTTTTGACGGATCACCGCCAGCGCAATGGCCTGATCAATCGGTTCAGGTGGATTCACGTATTCAAGCTACCATACGTGCTGGGTGTCATGGCGGCTAGCGACGCGATGTCGGCGGCGCAATGCGTGCCGCCGGCAATGCGGCCTGATGCAACTGCCGACTCTCGCCGGAAAATAGCGAAATTTCAACACGCGACGAACCCGCACCGTCGGAAATCACCAACATCGCACCATCTTCGTTCACACTCGCAGTCGCGCTGTCGAGCAAGGCCAAAGCCATGCGCAATCGCGTCGCCTCGATAGCACCTTCGCGAAAGCCCCGGCGCGCAAAGCCCAAACACAGCAAGGCGCAACCGGTCATGCCGACGGCCAACACATGCACCCCAGTCACCACGCTAGTTGCGGCCAAAAGAATCGACGCCGACACCGCAGCCGCGCTGACCATGAAAAAGCCAAACGGTCGGCAGCCACCGTAACCGCGCCGCGCTTCAACCAACTGCTTGGCGATACTGTGCGGGACCGACTGCCACTCGTGAATTGGCGGCTTGACGGCGGCACGGTTCCACGTCGATTGCGGCAACGCAAGCAACTCCGACGGCTCTGACATGGCGCAAGCGTAGCATCAGTTGCCGAAAAGCGGCATTCCAGCTTCGTGGTTGGCTAGCCACGCTCGTATAACCCGGCCATGGCTAAAGCTCCTCTTCGAACGCGCACGGCGAGCAAATTGCGCGCGCGCGCCAGCGTGCCCAGCGCCCGCGCACCGCGCCCAGCTCCGGCCCAAAAAACACCGGCCGCTGCACCGGCTGCAATTGCCGCCGCAGCGGCGACCGTTGCCACGCCGGCACCGGACGTGACGGCAACAGCGCTTGAACCATCCAGTCAGCCATCAAACCCAGGCCATCTCGACCGACGCGCGGCTCAAGCCGTAGTCGCTGGCGGCCGGTTGCGCGACACGCTGCTTGAGCTATGGCAACGCACGCGCATTGATTGGGGCTTTGTTACCGATCGCTTATCGGCAACCTTTCGCAAAGAAAAATGGATCGGTTCGCATGATCGGCGCTTCATCGGCGAAACCTTGTACGGCATGATTCGCAATTTGCGTCGGGTCGATTTGGCCTTGGCGCGCGCAGCCAAACACAAGTCAGGGCCGCGCGACCTCGAACGCTTGACCGCGTACTTGGTCCTCGAACAATTGATCTCCCTCGACGAAGCCAAGCGCATCGAACCAAGCATCGATTGGGCGGCGGTGCGTGGCGTCGATGATGTGATTGCCACCGAACGCAAATTGGCAACGCGCATTGGACTTGCATCATCGCTGCCGGATTGGTTGGCGACGCGCTTGGTCGCCGACTGGGGCGACGAAGCCGAAGCCTTGGCCACCGCGCTCAACAGCCGCGCGCCGATGACCGTGCGCAGCAATTTGCTGGTTGAAACCCGAGCGGGCTTAGCCGCCGAACTAAAAAACGCCGGCTTACAAACCACCTTGGGTACCTGGTGCGATACCGCGCTCATCGTCGAAACCCGCGCTAACTTGTTTGCCACCAACGCGTTTATCCGTGGCGCGATGGAAGCCCAAGACGAAGGCAGCCAACTGCTCGCCGACTTGGCGGTGCCTCGCGATGCCAATGGCATCATGCAGTCGGGCATCGTGGTCGATGTATGCGCTGGCGCTGGTGGCAAAACCTTGGCTATCGCCGCGCGCATGTTGAATCGCGGCCGCGTGTTGTCGAGCGATATCGACGGCAACAAACTCGAAGAATTGCGGCGACGTGCCCGCCGCGGCGGCGTTTCGATCGCGCAAGCCGCAGCCACCGACGGCAATTATTGGCCCGAGCCGGTTGACTCGGTGCGCGGCAAAGCAGACGTGGTGTTGGTTGACGCACCGTGTTCCGGCGTGGGCTCCTTGCGTCGCAATCCCGAGGCCCGCTTTCGCATGCGCGAATCTGACATCGCCGACTTCGCAAGCAAGCAGCGCACGATCCTAGATCGTGCATTTGAACTTTGCGCTCCTGGCGGCGTCGTCGTGTACGCCACGTGCACCGTCCTACGCGCCGAGAATCAAGACGTGGTGGCGTCAGTGCTAGCCAAGCCACGCGGGTTGCGGATCGTACCGCTGGCCCGTCACGCCCCTGAGATCAGCGCCACCTTCGATCGTGAAGGCGCCTTCATGGCGGTGCCGCATCGCCACAACACCGACGGTTTCTTCGCGCAAGTCATTGCCCGCGGTGCCGAGCCGCTAGCGCCGGTACGATAGTCCGGTCAGGACGGCCCTTGCAAAGGCATGGCACTGAACCTGCACTGCTGGGGGTATATGACCATGCCACCCGCAAGCTCGTCGCTTTTGACTACAAGTGTTGCCAATCGCAACGCTGGAATAGCGTGGGACAGCGCTGCGGATGCGGTCAACCGTGCTATCGTCGTAGGCCGAATGTCTTTGCATCTGACGGTCTTG
>JAGPDK010000524.1 GCA_018057605.1 Kofleriaceae bacterium
GTTGGAGGTGTCCTGGCGGGTCAACATCGCCATCACTGCCGAAATTCCCACGATATGAAAATATCAAAAAAAACTGAGATCAATGATCAACTTGCCCGTCTCTGCTGCGCCACATTCAACTGGCAAGTCGCCGGCATTCAACCCACCGCACGCTACGCGCGCGCTTTTTGCTTAGTTCATTCAGTGGCCGATCCTGGTTAGTTGGTCGCAGATCCCGCGCCGCCGGCGCCGAGTCCGGACCTCACCGTGTGCGCTGGTCTCACTACCCCTTTGGGGCAGTTGCCGCCGTCTAAATGCAGCTTACACTTGCAGCGCATGCGTTTTTCATCCACTCAAGGTGTCGGTCGGTTGTTGTCCAGCAGTATGCTCGCGGAACACGCAATCGCCGGAGACCTACGTGGGCCAAAATCGCCGTACCCAGACCCGACACGAAGTATCAATTCCCTCTACGCTCACGATCGACAACAACGCCCAAGATTGCACCCTGGTGAACCTTTCGCTCGGTGGCGCGTTCGTCTTGCATCACAAGGTCGCCATGGGCTTGATGTGCAAACTCTCGTTTGTCGTGCCCACCCAAGTCGAAACCGTCGAAGCGGAGGCTATTGTGCGCTGGTGTACCGAGGATGGCGTCGGCGTGCAGTTCCAAGGGTTACGCGCCAAAGACGTTTACGCATTGGGCAAATACTTCGAGCAGTTGGTCTAACCGTGACCGCCCGGGTGCCGTGGCCAACCATCATCGCGATGGTATTGGTTGCCGGCCCTGGTATTTCGGCGGCGTCGCCAAGCAACCATCCACCCAACGCAACGCCTCGGCCACAAGTTCACGCAGCGCCAGTCATCGTGCTGCTCGACGTGAAGCAGAGTCTGGCACCGGCACAAGCCGCAGGCATCATTGCCGCGATGACCATTCAAGGTCAGCCGATGGCTGCCTGGGTTGGGGCCGATGCGCACGTTACCGTCGACGGGGTTGCGGGGGCACTGCGCGCCGCGATGAACCAAGCCCAAACGGCTATGGCATCGTTACAGTGCAATGATGTGACAGCCCCGGCGGCGCAGACTGCGGCATTGGCTGCAACCGCAGCGGTCCGTGGTGTGGGCGGCGGCCCCGAACTCAAAACCGCCACCCGCTATCAGTTGCGTTGCGCTGATCAAACCGGGCATCTCGACGACGCCATGTATTTTGCCCAACGCTTGCGCCAGGTGCGTGCGCTCGTGGGGACCGTACCCGGCGACGACGAGATCGATCGCACCCTGCTCGCGCGCTACCCGGCGATTGATGCTGCCATCGATAACGAACTCGTCGCAGTAACGATTCAAGCCGATGCAGGCAACGGCAGCCCCGTGGATATTTGGATCGACATGCAAAAACGCGGCGTTGCGCCGTACCATGGATACCTCAGCCACGGCCGGCACAGCGTAATCGCTGCGACGCCAACCCACGCGGTGGCAACCGAACAATTCATCGATCGCCGCACCCCCACAATTCGGCTCATACTGCCGGATACCGTCGACGAACCGCAATTGGCAGCCCCAGCGCCGCTAAGCGCCGACCTGCAAGCCTTAGTGGCGCAGTGGCGCAGCACGGGCCTAACTACAGCACAGCAACAGCGCGTGGTGGCAGCGCTTGCGGCTGCAAGCAAAGCCAAGCGCGTCTTAGTATTCGATGGCCCGGCGTCCACGATGTGGCACCCAGTTGGCGCTGCTGCCGACGGAACGGTTGCGTTTGCAGCGGTCGGCGGCGCGATCGTGCGGTCAACCAGCGAGCTCGCCAGTATCGCGGATCGCGCCAATGGGAGCCAATCAAAATTACGTGCGCCAGCGCCGGATCAACCATTGCTACTCGACCACACGCTGCCAGCGCGCCACGCCGAGAGCGGTGACAAGACCCAATGGTGGGTCTACGCCTCGGTATTAGGTGCCGTCGCGGCGGGCGCTGCGGTGGTTTATTTCAACGACGCCAACAACGATCGCCAGCGCGTCGAAGTTCGGTGGCAATAATGCGAGCCATCTCAAACCTGCGACGGATGTGGCTGTTGGGTGTGATCTGGGTGGCGCTGTTACTAACTGGCGCGCCCAGCGCCGCTCGGGCCGAGTGGATCAATCCAAGCCCACCGACGATGACGGCCACGCCACCAAGCCAAGCCCATACTGCAGCAACCAGGCCCGCAACGCTGCCCGCAACATCGTCGAGTGTTTCGCATGGTGCGCCCACCGTCGCTGCGGCAGGCAGTGAACGCCGCATCGAATGGCCCGCCGACAGCGAAGTGTCGATGAGCGGCTTGCCCTTTGCGTCACGGCACGGTGCAATCATCGTATTTGCCGAACCTGGGCTGCGTCGTCGAGCGATCGAGCTTGCATCACAGGCGGATCGCTACCTTGCGCAAATCGCCGAAGACCTGCCCGGCCTACCGCAACCTGCGTTGATTGAAGTTCGATTTGTCGACGACGCCAGCCATCTCAATCGGGTCGCACCGCAAGGCCGCGGCGCGCCCGCGTACGCCATCGGTGTGGCATATCCCGACTTGGGCATTATTTCGGTGGCGATGCGGCGCGGCGGCACCTATAGCAACCCAACCGAAACGCTACGCCACGAACTCGCACATTTGGCACTAGGTGCGGCGTTAGGCCCCGACGTGCCTCGCTGGTTACATGAAGGTTTCGCATATCAACACTCGGCCGAATGGTCGTGGGCGCGGACTGAAACTCTCGCGGGCATGGCGTGGGGCGGCACCATCGTTGGACTTGAGGAACTGGAAGCTGGATTTCCGTCCCAAGAATTACCAGCGTCACACGCCTATGCCCAAAGCTACGATTTCGTTGGGTACTTATCGCGACGCGGGCGCTGGGACGACAAAAGTGACGACGGCGACCGTTGGGCGTTCCGGCGTTTTTTAATTCACGTCGCTAACAGCCACGACCTCGACGCGGCCGCGATCCACGCATTCGGTCGACCGATGCACGAGTTATTTGACGAATGGCGCACCGACCTGCGCACGCGCTACATGCTAATTCCGGCCGGCGTCTTCGCGAGTCTGCTGTGGATCATCGGTGCGCTGTTATTGACCATAGGCTGGTATCGTCGACGTCGCCAGAATCATCGCCGCATCGCGATGTGGGACCAAGAAGAGCGGGGCGCCGACGTGGCGCGACAACAAGAAGCTGCACGGCAAGCAACGCTACGTGAGGCCTGGCTGAGTTTGGCAGTCGTCGATGGCCAAACCTCGTCGCTGGTGACGCCACCAGCATCGTCGGTAGATGCCGGCGTGGGCGGCGCAGTCGAGCGCGCCGACATCGGCGGTGCGCCTGACGTTAGCCGAGATGAATCGAACACAAATTAACCAGAAACGGCCAATGAATGATCCAAGGAAAAAGCGCGCTCATACACGCGCGGTGGGTTGAATGCCGGCGACTTGCCAGTTGAATGTGGCGCAGAAGGGACGGAAACGTCCCCAATGCCGATCACGTAAGCGTAAACGATCGAAACCCTTACGCTTTTCACCAGCGACTGAGCTCACTCCGTACTCCGACGACGAACCTCGGACCACCTCGCTCGACACCTGCGCAACGGGTTGCCTCGCTCCCCAGCGTCCGCTGGGTTCGCGCCATAATCACGCGCACGTTATGCGCCAACTCCTAGCCGCTACAGCATGCCCAACATTCGTTGGCACACTGCCTGCGCTGGGGTTTGCATGACGAAAACGGTGGCCTCGCTCCCCAGCATTCGCTGGGTTCGTTCCATGTTGGGCCGATCACGGCCGCCGCGCCGCCATCAGCATCGCGCTCAACCTGCGTGAAGGTTCGGCGTACTTCGCCGGTCATGGCGCGAACCAGCGCACGCTGGGAGCCAGGTCGCTCACCTTCGCGTCGTCGCTTCTTCAACATCGCACATGCGTCCGCTTTCGAGGTCGAAGCCGTGCTCGACAGCGCGCGTTGTCGTGGCTTCGATGACGTCAACGATCGCGCGGCCAGTGCTCTCGCCGGGCGGGTTGCGGCGATGACCACGACTTTGGTGCGCGGTCGGTAGTTCCGGTGGCCGTCGTCGGAGGTCCGTCGTCG
>JAGPDK010000525.1 GCA_018057605.1 Kofleriaceae bacterium
GTCGTGGTCCGATGCCGAAGCTGTGTTGATCGCAACGCATCCGGCGCAGGCGCACTTGATTCGGGCGTTTCGCGCCAATTGGCATGCGATGATCGGCCCGCCGATCGACGACAATGTTGCATTGTTGCGCCGCTTCATCGCGGAGGGCCGCGACGTTACACTGCTGACTAACTTTGCAGCGGATACGTTTGCTGAAGCGCTAGCGCGTTGGCCCTTCCTCGCGGAGCCCCGTGGCGCCACGGTCTCAGGCAAGCTCGGCATCATCAAACCCGATGCCGCGATCTATCACCATCATGCGCAGCAGTTTGGCTTAGCGCCGAATCGCACGCTGTTTATCGACGACAATCTCGACAATGTGGCAGCCGCGCAAGCGTGTGGTTGGCACGCAGTGACGTTTACCGACGCCGCAACACTACAACGGGACCTGGCGCAGTTTGGTTTGTGGCCGTAGCTACGATTGCACATTTGCAGCGCGGCGGCGGGCGCGACGTAGCAGCAAGGCCGTAAGTCCAAACAACAGCAGGTTGCTAGCGGCAGGGTCGAGGGCTGCACCTTCTTGTTTCATCCAGCTGGCGGTTAACGTTGCCAATTGGTCGAGCACGCCAAGAATTTTGGGCTGTTTCGCGACGATAGTTTTACGATCTCGGGCCAACAGAGTGTCAAATTCCGGCAGCATGGCGCGCAACGCCGCTGCGCATTCTTCGGCTGATGCAAACTTGCTGTCGAGGCGCGGCGCAATTTCTTGCAAGATCTGCTGCAACTCACCTGCGCTGTCGATGACGCCGGTGATGATATTCACCCGCATCCAGTTGGCGCCGTACAAACCTTTTTGCACAACCAGTTCTTGCGCAACGCGGGCTGCGCCCGTCGGCACTTCAAAGTGCACGAGTGGCCCAGAGCCGCCGGTGGTTTTGGTGAAGCGAAAGCTAGGGCGCAGCGTTGCGAGCTGCGCACGTACAATTTTTGCAAACGGAATCGGAGCAGTTGCCATAGCGCGCAGTCGAACAAGAAGCGGGATCGGTGTCAATCGTCGACGGAACTAATCGTTGCCGCACGCTGGTATGCAGTTTAGTTAATTGGACAGGCGTTGGGCGCGGCCGACTACGAAGATTGGCAGTTGGCCACTGAGCAGACATTGCGCGTTGGGCGCGCACGTAACGACATACGGCTGGCCCCACACCCGCAGTTGTTCGCCGGCTTTGCCACCTTCGGGTGCCAAGGCCCACGCCAGGTCGGAGCGATTGATCAAGTATTTGTCGAGCGCGAAAAGGCCCTTCGAGGCGGTTAGGGTGCCTTCGATCATCACGGCCGGATTGGCAACTGCAACGGCATCAACGCGCCGCAGCGCCCACCAACTGCTGGTGTGGGTTTGTGTTTGCAAGCCATCAGTTGGGGCCGCTGTGGTTGCATCAACATGTTCAAGGATGCCGGTGACGCGTAGCTTAGCGCCAACAAACCACTCGTCTTCGATAACCGCACCGCGGCCCGGTGTCGGTAGCGCAGCGATTAGCAGCGCACCGTCGACGATTGCTTCACCAATACGGTAGCCGCCTTTGGTTGGTACGACCATGCCGGTGAAGGTGACGTGGCCAGGTTGCAAAGGTTGGCCCACTGCGATGATGGTGGCGGCGGCTTCCGCTGCGACGGGCGAGGCCGTAGCGGCGGAACCTGGCCCTGCCTCGGATGGTAGCTCGGGTTCCGCGCTGGGCGTGGTCGCGGAACGCGGGGCCGGTGTTGTGCAAGCCGCTGCAACTACGCTGAGCAGTACGATCGCCGTCAGTTTTGTCATGCCGCAAGCATACACGCGCTGGTCATAAATTATTCGATGGTACCTGCGCCATCGCCGAGTTGCCGCTATAGTCGGGAATGCGCTGTGTGATGCTCCGCCGAACGCTCTCGCCCTTCGCACTGTCGACGAAGACCATGGTCTTTACCATGGTTGCCGCGTTCGGTTGCCGCACGCCACAGCGTTATGATACCCGCCCCGTGGTGCGCCCGCCGGTCCCTGTGGCTGTTGTTGCCGAACCTGACCGTAAACTCAATCACGCGCCGCCACCTGTGCCGCAACTGCGACCGGCTGAACAACGCTGGCAACTGCGAACCGACGCTAACAATGTACTTGCAGCGATCGAACTATGGCAAAAAGACGTTGTTGCGGCACCGCTCGACGTGCCGGTGTACGAGCGGATCGCGCAAGCCTGCTATTTCTTGGTCACGACCCTCGACGCCACGCAAGGCGCTCGTGATCGGTTAGCGCTCGGTATGCAATTTGCCGAGCGTGGTATGCGGGTGTTGTCACCGGCATTTGAAAAAGCTCGACAAGGCGATGCGTCGGTCGAAGACGCTAGCAAACTGCTCGACAAACAAGGCACAGCGCTGTTGTACTGGTATGCAGTCAACGTTTCGCGATGGGCTGCATTAGGCACGCTGCTCGATAAAATGCGTGAAATGCCGATGGCCCTACGGTTGATGGAACGCATCGAAGCGGTTGCACCAACGCTTGATCACGCTGGGCCGGCGCGTTGGCTTGGCGCCTATTATGCCAATGCGCCGGGCATTGCTGGCGGTGATGTCAAAAAAGGCCGGCAAGCGTTTGAACGCGCGATTGCGCTGGCACCAACGTACCTTGAAACCCGCGTGCACTTTGCCGAGCTGTACGCGCGTCCCGTGGGAGATGCCGCGTTGTGGCAGGCGCAACTCCAAACGGTGGTCGCAGCCACCCTTGCGCCCGACGCTGCGGCCGAACAACGGCTGGCGCAAACCCGAGCGCGCAAATTATTGGCGGCAGGCTTTAGCAAGAACTAGTACCTCGCATCCGAAGTTCGATCAGGGTTTGGCGATCTCGCTCCCAAGCGTTCGCTTGGTTCGCTCCAACTCCGGCCCCTTCGGGTGTAGCGCTCGGTCCTAGTTTCATTTTCGTTTCGTACCGCTAGTCAGCCAGGAACTCTGAACGGACTTAGGATCTGCGGTACTAGGTAGCGTCAGTGCAAGCTTTGCGTGGTGGTTGCTGAATTCTGCAACCGTTGCGCGAAGGGCAACCCATCGACGCGTCGCGCACCGGCAAACTTTCTGCTATACCAACCGTCCATGCGCGTCGCCCTATTGTTGATTGGTTGTGTTGCTTGTTCGAGTCCATCTTCACCCGGCGCCGGCTCTGCGGTTGGGCCGCAGACGCCCGTGCACCCGACGCCCGCGCCCGCGCCCGCACCTACGCCGCCGGCCAACCCCGAACCTGGCAGCGCAGCTGAACTTGCGCAACAAATCATCGCGGTGCGCGGCCGCATGCATACGCGGCTTGAAGCGATTCGAGGTATTGGTAACGCCATCGCGCTGAGCGATTTGGCGCAAGCACAAACCGAAGGTCGAAAGCTTGCGGCGCTCGAAGATCCCGAAGTTTTACCGCAGTGGCAGCCATTTTTGGCGCAGGTCCGAATCTCCGGCGAGCAATTAGCTCAAGCCAAAGATATCGCCGCCGCAGCGCCGGCGGCTGCGCGCTTAGGTGCTTTGTGCGGCAGTTGTCATCAAACGCTTTCAGGCCACGCAACCTACAGCGCCGCTGAGCAGCCTGCGCCCGGTACCACGTTGGCGAGTCAAATGGCAAACCATCAATGGGCAGCCGCGCGCCTGTGGGATGGATTGGTTGGGCCATCCGAAGAACGTTGGATGCAAGGAGCCCAAGCGTTGTCGGCGATTAAGATCGATGTGGCCGAAGTAAAAGTGAAGCTGGAACTTTGGACGAGCAAAGTGCGGCAGCTCGCCACCGACGCCAAAAACACGCCAGCCGGCGACGGCCGCGTTGCGTTGTTTGGCAATCTACTCACGGCGTGCGCTGGTTGTCACGCGGTAATTCGAGATCGCTAGTCCGACATCTTGTCCGGTGATCGGACGTTGTGCTTAGGTCGTGGTCGCGGCGAAGTAACGTTTTTGCGCCCACAACGAAACATTAACCAGGCCGATGAGTACGGGTACTTCGACCAAAGGTCCAATCACTGCGGCAAACGCAGCGTCGCTGTGAATACCAAAGCTGGCGATCGCCACGGC
>JAGPDK010000087.1 GCA_018057605.1 Kofleriaceae bacterium
GGTGCTTGGAATCGAGCCGGCAAACGCCAACCGCATCGCATTGCGTTCATCTTCGATTTTTGGCCACATCATGCCTGGGCTGTCGGTGAGCACGGTGTGATCTTTGAGCTCGACCCGTTGTTGCTTTTTAGTTACCGCTGGTTTGTCGCCGGTCGCGGCCACGTTGCGTTCCATCAAAACATTGATCAGGGTCGATTTCCCAACGTTGGGCACGCCTGCAATGACCGCGCGCACGGGCTTGCCCACCTTGTGCACAAAGCCAAACTTCTTGGCTGCAATCGCGATCATTTTGCGCGAATAGGTTGGATTGTCGGTGGTCGAAGCAAACGCAAACACTTTACTTGCGGTTTCGCGTTGCAAGTGCGCGATCCAAAGCGCGGTCGCCTTGGGGTCCGCCAAGTCCGATTTGGTAAGGACTTTAACGCACGGCTTATCACCACGCAGCTCGGCCAGCATGGGGTTTTGCGACGACAACGGCAGCCGGGCATCGAGCACTTCGATGACAAAATGTTGCCGCGGCAGCAACAGCACCAGCTCGCGCCGGGCTTTGGTCATGTGCCCCGGATACCACTGCAACGTCATGGCCCGTACCTACCACGGATCGCCAGGTAATGAAAATTTGCCGAACGATTCAGCTTAATTGCACCGTTGACGGCTCAACGGGCCGGCAATGTCGCGCTGCTCGGTAGAATCAGCGCGTTGCCGTTGGTAGATCGCAATCGCTGAGCGAAACGCGGTTAACGGTGCGGCCGTGGTTGCCTAGTTGGCTAGCTCAGCTTTGAGCGAATCCAGAAAATCAATATCGTCTTGCCAGCGTTCACGGGCGGCTTGCCGCACGCTTGGTGCCAGGGTTGGATCGAGTGGGGTCGATAACAATAACAAGGTTTGCGCTCGAGTAGCTTTTTTGATTTTCATCGGGGGCAGATAGCTGCCGTTGACTTGCAACGTGATCAGGTTTTTCGCAGCGTCAAATTTTGCGCCGGTGGGATTGGCGAGCAAGAATTCGGCGCTGTTGGGCGTAATAAACTTTTTACGATACGTATCGAGCAACAACGCGTGAGCGCGGCGAAAATTTTCGTAGCCTATCTCGTGCCACGGCGCCTGTCGCAGCGCTTCGGGTAGGGTTGCTATGGGGACATCCAGTAATAGTAACGACGGCCTCGCGCCTTGGCTTGGCGGCGTTGCCCAATATGCGGTGAGCTGCCGCGGTGGCGGTGGCTTGCGGTCTTGGGTTGCTAAGGCTGCCGTCTGCACCTCAGCGGCAAACTTTCGCACCATGGCTTTGCTTGGTCGCGTCTGCACCACAAACATCGCACGCGACTGGATGTACTCGCCTGGATACACATCGAGGGGAACGATCAACAAGTAGGGTCCGGTGTCGCGGTAACTAGTTGGTACCGTGCCTTCGCTGGTCAAGCGACTCAATTCGCTTTGCGTAAAACCGCCGGCGACAAATGTGAACTTGTCGCGATATGTCGGTAGAACGTTGCTTTCAATCGCGGCTATGACTTTGGTAGCAAGCGGTTGATTGGCTTTTTCCCAGGCTACAACTTCTTTGTTGTAGGCTTCCTCATCTCCGGGCATCGGCATTTTGCGCGCCGTGGCAAAGGTGATTTGAACGTGTTCATGGGTGATGTTGATTTCGCCGCCGCCGCTCGTAAATGCCTCCTTGGCTTGCACAACCAAAACGATGCCAACCGTTAATAACGCAGTCCAGCATGGCGAGATCAAAGGTCGCATGGCCTAAGGATAACATGCCGGTTGGCTTGAATGCCCGGGCTTTGTTGTGTCCAGTCCAGGCCGCGGTGTAAAATCTTGGCTTGGGTCGATTAAAAATTCAGCTTGGGCTGCCGCTGCTCGGCATGGTGGCGTGCACAGCCACGCTGCCTGAGTTTGACAACGTGTATTCCACCGGTGCTGACCACCAAGTGTTGTGTGGCTACAGTGTCGACGACAAAAATAGCGTTAGTATTGATGCGCTCAGTGCTGGGTATGAGCGGGCGCGAACCGAGCGCAAAACCATTCACTTGTATGCGCACAAACCGGCGGGCACGGTGCAGGCCAGTACAATTGAATCGGTGGTGGCCGGCGCGGCCGATCGTGGGTTGGGCTTTGTGACCTATAAAGATCTGGCCGACGGGTACGTAGGTGCCCAAGGCACCTTAGCCTTGAGTTTCGATGATCATGCAGTTTCCGAGTGGCACGCCATGTTGCCCATGTTTGCGCAGTATCGGGCTCGCGTAACTTTTTTTGTAAGTTCGTTTCAATTTGGCACCGTCGATGATGTGCGCATGTTGCACGAGCTAGAAACCGCTGGTCACGATATCGAATATCATTCGACCACGCATCAGAACGCCGAGAATTACGCCGGGGAAAACGGTGTAGCTACGTATCTTGCCGACGATATCGATCCAGGGTTAGCGGCAATGCGTGCCGCTGGCTTCGCACCAACGATCTTTGCTTATCCGTTTGGTGCCCGCACCGAGGCGACTGACGCTGCGCTGCTAACGAAGTTTCGCTTGTTGCGCGCGATTCAATATACGTGTCCGCAATGAAGCCCATAGGTATCAGCCTAGTTGTTGGCATTGTACTCGGCGCAACAACGGCAGCTCGTGCCGATGACGGTGCGGCCGACGACAACAACAACAACAGCGCAAGCGACTATGCCTTGCGTCAGCGCGAGCTCGGTAGTCGGTTGCACGATGGCGCCACTGATTTGTTGCGGGATCTGCCGGGGCTGTTTTTAGTGCAGAGCGCGGGCGGCGGGCTAGCTGATCAACTAACGCTGCGCGGTTTTGATGGTGCAACTGCAACGGATGTTTCGGTCATCGTCGATGGTGTGCCGATCAATCTGCCAAGTCATGCGGGCGGCAACGGCTATGCCGACACACATTTTCTCATCGCGCCAACCGTAGCTGCGATTGACGTTCGCAAAGGGCCGCAAGCGCAGCGTGGCTTTGGCACCGGTATGGCCGGTGAGCTGGCACTCACCACGCTGGATCGTGTGCCCGGCAAAGGCGTGTATGTGGCCTTGCGGTCGGGCACCGTCGCTAGCGACACAACCCAATTGCGGCAACGGGTACGGCGTTTGATGCATCGCGCGATTGCCATGACCAGTCCGCAGTTGTCGCGTGGTGATGCCATCATTGCCGCGGAGGTCGGCATCACCGACGGTTTTACCGCGAATCCACAACGGTTGCGCCGCAGCGTGTTGCTTGCCAAGTGGCGTTACCCGACTAACAGCGGTACCTTGCGGGTCGCGGCAAATCTCTATGCTGCGCGCTGGTCTGAGTCGGGCCTAGTGCCAGCCGCCGAGGTTGCTGACGAAGCGCTGGGGCGATTTGATTCGATCGATCCAACCCAAGGCGGCACAACCAATCGCGCAAGTTTGAGTGTTGGTTTTGCAACACCGGCGCAACGGGCCGAAGTGTGGCGGGTGCGGGCTTTTGCTGTGGCGTCGGATTGGCAACATTTTGAAAATCGCACATTGTTTTTACGCAACGCCGCCGAGGGCGATCAAAATCAGCTGATTGACAGCCGCCATACCTTTGGCATGAACGCGGATTACCGTCGGACTTCAGGCGTTGCGGACACCTCGGGCGCACGGCAGCTGCATGTCGGGGTCGATATGCGCAGCGATGATGGCACCCTCGAACGCTGGCGCACGGTGCGGCAAACTAAAACCGTGGATTGTTTCGCGGCGTTAAATCCGTGCCAAACCACCGAGCCAACCATCGTGACGATGGGTTTATACGGCAGCTACCAAATGGATTGGACGGCGGCGCTGCGCACTCGCATTGGTTTGCGCGTCGATCAATTTACCTGGAAAGTCGATGACCGTGATCCCGAATCGGCGACTAACCGCACTACCATTGGCGGGAGCAGTTCGCGGGCGCGGTTGTCACCGTCGCTGCACGTGCGGTTGCGCCGTGGTGCGGCGGCGTGGTTGATGAATGTGCAAGGTGGGGCACGAACCACGGATGCCCACGCAGCCGTGATTTCAGATGCGTACGCATCGGTGGTGCGGCTGTGGTCGGCCGATGCCGGAGTGCGGGTGCGACCTAACCAGCGGCTCGAAGCTGCAGCGACCGCGTGGTACACCTATATCGAAGCACAACAAACTTGGGATGCTGCGGCGCTGCGAGTAACACTCGCACCAGCAGCGACGCGGATCGGCGCTGATACCTGGATCAAATTCGCGCCGGTGCCATGGCTGCGTGCCGATGCCGCACTTTCGGTAGCGCCGCCAGCGGCGCTGAACATGCCACGTTTTTTGGCGTTGGCGGGCGTGGCCATCGACCATGCGCAGACCATGGTAGCGTTACGCGCCCGTGGTGTGGCCCGGCAAGGCAGCGCTGGCTATGCATTGTTGTCGGCGGTGGCCGGTCACCAATGGCGTCGCTGGAACCTTGAAGTTAGCATCGATAATCTGCTCGATAGTGGGTGGACCGAGGCCGAACTGATTGGGCCGTATCGGGCAACCCGCACCGGCGAAGCGATGGTTGGGCGGATGTTCACGCCGGGTGCGCCTCGCACCGTCATGGCGACGGTTGGCGTTACGCTTTGAGCAGCTAGTTTTTGGCTGGGTTGGCCAGCGCTGGGTCGGCGTTGTCGGCGGCCAATGCCGTGCGCTGCAAGCCGCGAAATACTCGATACGCCAGGTACGTCAAGATGATTGGGCCAAGGATGAGCAACAACGCAGCGTCGCCGGCACCGGCGTCGCGCAACGGCACCATGGCAAAAATGCAGAAATCAAAAAGCCCATGAAACAAGATGGCCAGGGTCAAGCCGCCGAGTACACCAGGCCCGCGCTTATCAAATCGTCGACGGGCAGCGTATGCGCCGATCATGCCGGTCCACATCATGTGACCAGGCACCGACAAACAAGCACGCATCACAAACACAATAATTGCGGCGGTTAGATCGCGCTGACTAAACATGTACAGCATGTTTTCGATCAGGGCGAACCCGAGCGCGGTGCGGCTCGCGTACACAATGCCGTCGATGCGTTCATTAAATTCGGCTTTGTGCCAAACCGCGAGACGCATTGCTGCGAATTTACAGATCTCTTCGATCGTTGCCGCGAGTACGAATGATTTAAACGCTGCTGCTTCGAAGCTGTGCGGAGCAATCGCCACATTTTTCATCGCTGCGTCGAGCGACAGCCCAGCGATGATCGCGGCCACCGCCGACAAAATGCCGTAGAATGTGGCTTTCCTCAGCAGGCGCGGTGGTTCGGGCCGCAGATGATCCACCCGACCCAGCCACCACATCGCAAACAGCGCCGGCAGCGCACCGGCCAGGGCGAAGTAGTACGGCGTGTTGGCGTCCACGCGGCATGGTAACGCAACTCGCTGGGCCCTAGTCGGTGCGCAAGCGCGCAAATATCATAACGTCTTCGAAATCATTGCCGCGGCATTCAACTCCGCGTGCCGTGCCCTCGTACGTGAATCCCAGTCGTTTGGCCACCGCGATGCTGGGCGCATTGCGCGGATCACAACGCAGCTCAACACGATGAAGTTGTAGTTCCTCGAACACCCACGCTAAAAATGCAGTGAGCGCTCGGTTAATCACGCCGCTCCCTTGATCGCGGGCCCCCAACAAGTAGCCAATGTTGGCGTGGCGATGTTGCCAATCAACGTCGCGCAGCCGCACAGCGCCACACAGCCGCGCGCCATCCCACACGTGCATTTCAAGTAAGATCTTGTGCAAACGTAAGTTGAGCACGTCGGCGAGATGGCGCGCTGCACTGGTGGCGTCGCAAATCTCGTCGGTGAGATCCGCCAAAAATACCGAAAGATGCGCTCGATTATCGTCGACAAATGACGCCAGCGCCGGTGCATCTTCGAGCGCGACAGCGCGCAACCACAACGTCGTATCGATCTGCAGCGGCGCAAAACTTTCAAAGTCGCGGGGTTGCATCGTTATTGATTTTCATTCCCATTCAGCATTCGCCACGTGTTGTCGCATGATCTGGTCGGCGGTAATCAGCGCTGCGTGTTCAACTTCAGCTTGGCCAGCAATGACTCGATCAAATGGATCCCGCGTCCACGTTTGTTGCCGAGCTGCGGCGACTACATGCGGAAACCCCGTGGTGGCAACGGTAAGCCCGATGCGTTGCCGCAAATCGTCGGCGACAACCGCAGCGCCGACTTTGAGCCGGCCGATTTCGTGCAGATATTCGAGTTCCAGCACCACCATAGGTGATATCGCCAACTGCGATCTGTCGATCAGCGCTTGAATGCGACCGGGAATCTTTTCCAACAGGCCAGCATACAGCCACACCACAACATGGGTATCGAGATGAACTACGGTCGCCATTCGGCCGACCAATCCATATGAATGAGAGCATCAGCATCGCCATCGATGACTGATTCACGCCGCACCAGCCGAGCCAGTTTGCTGGAGTCGTCTTCGCCACGCACGATTAATATTTTCCGACCTTTTCGCGTGATTTCCATAGGCACCCCGGTTTCCAACACTTGGTCCAACACTTTGTATATCTGGCTCCGTAGTTCAGATGCGGTCACGTACGTACTATACATGCGTCAGCGTACGTTCGTTTCTTCAGAATTGAAATGATTGAACAATTACGCCTAACCGCAGCTGCGTTCGGTTTTCATCAGCAGGCTAACCACAACCCGCGATTTTCCAGCAGAAAATCGATCTTTTCTTAAATATCCAACTATTTCAGTGACTTGCCGATCACTCACCAGCGCACGGCAAGCCCGCTAGGATAAGCGAAAAACCGCCGCCAAACGCCACGCCTGCGCGATTTGGTCGCACCGATCTTTCTATTCACATCATCTATAAGGTTGCGCCTCGATCGGTTGACAGCTTCACAGAGCCGAGACTATAAGCGGCGCGCCTTGGTGAAGTTGCCAAGGGGTTGAATCTTAACGAGGTTACCCAAAGAGGCCCCGTGGATCCGAAGGCTCTAGTTTCTATCGCTGCTGCAGAACACCCGTTGATCGACATCGATCTCACGGTCATATTGCAGTTCGTCTTGTTCGGCGTTTTATTCTTCGCCTGCAACAAACTACTTTTCCAACCTTACTTGAAGCTGCGTGAAGCGCGGCGTGCAGGTATCGAAGGTGCGCGTGAAGATGCCGATCGGATGACGGCGGAAGCTGACGCGAAGTTGGCGGACTACGAGAAATCGTTGTCAACCGCGCGGGCCCGAGCTGCTGATGAAGGCCGCAAGGTTCGACTCGAAGCGGTCGCCCACGAAATCGAAGTCACTGGCAAAGCGAAAGCCACCGCTGTGGACGCCATGAACACGGCCCAAGCCACGGTCAAGCGCGAAACCGAAAGCGCTCGCACGGAACTGCTGCCACAAGCTGAAGCCTTGGCTCGCCAAATGGCCAGCAAACTGCTTGGCCGCGAGGTCGCGTAATGAACAAGACAACAATTTTTTCGACGGCGTTCGCTGCGGCAATCGCAATTGGTTCGCTCGCTCGGGTTGCCCATGCCGATGTGGCGCCGATGCCACCTGTGCCGGCTGAACACGGTGCAGTTGAACAAGGTGGCGAAGGTCACGAAGCTGCACACACCGAAGGTGCAGGCGGCCATGCCGCTGAAGCTCACGGCGGCGGTCACGCAGCTGGCGGCCACGGCGGCGGTCACGAAGATCCATCGCAGAACTTCAACTGGTTCAAAGGCATTCCGTTTGGCTATTACAGCCTCGATGCTAAGGGCGGTCCACTCGGCGATGGCAAGTTGGGCACCGGCCCAGACGCTCCAACCGTATCGGCAGCCGACGAAGAAAAGATGAGCGCGCCGTTCATCTTGATGTTCGTTAACTTCGGCATCTTGTTGTTGATTCTGGCTAAATTTGCCGGCCCTGCGGCTCGCAAAATGGCCGAGAGCCGTTCTGATCAAATCAAAAACGCCCTCGACGAATCGGCTAAGCTGCGCCAGCAAGCATCCGACAAACTCGAAGAATACAAAACCAAGTTGGCTGACGCTGACGCGCAGATCAATAAGATGGTTGCCGATATGCGCGCCGTTGCCGATGCTGACAAAACCCGCATCCTCGACAACGCGGCCAAACAAGCCGAAGCCCTCAAGCGTGATGCCGAAGCGCGCATCGCTGCTGAAATTGCTCGCGCCCGCATCGAACTCAAACGCGAAGTCTCGATTGCCGCTGCTGCAGCTGCTGAAAAAATGCTGCGTGAACGCGCCACCGGCGCTGACCAAACCAAATTGGTCGACACGTTCATTGCAGACCTGATGCAAGTACCGGTCGCAACGTCGAAGGAGCAACGCTAATGGTTACCGGAAGCCTGTCCCGTCGTTACGCTCGCGCCATTCTTGAAATCGGCATTGCGCAAAACAATCTCGATAAGCTGGGTTCCGATCTGCGGTCATTGGCTGCAGCCATGAAATCGTCGCCGGAACTCGAGACCGTGATGTCGAACCCGGCGATGCGCCGCGCTGATCGCAAAGGCGTCATCGATGCCCTGTTAGCGCGCATCGGCGCTGACCCGATTAGCAAAAATTTCGTCAACTTGTTGCTCGATGGCGAACGCATGTCGGCGCTGCAAGCTATCTCGCGCGAAGTTGATGGCATGATCGAAGCACGCGCTGGTCGCGTCGCTGCCGAAGTGACCTCGGCGCAAGCGCTGACTCCAGCGCAACTGGCGTCGATCACCGCGGGCCTGGAAAAACTTTCAGGTAAAAAAGTCGTCGTTACCAAAAAAGAAGATCCGTCGATCCTCGGCGGCGTTATCGCCAAAGTGGGCGATGTGATCTACGACGGTAGCGTGCGCAATCAACTGCGAACCCTGCGCGAAGGTCTCATTTCATAACTTGACCGTCGTTTCCCACCACTGGACCGCATCGGTCCTTTTCTCCGTCTTTCGAAACACTACTAAGGCCACAGGAAATCACCATGGACATCCGCGCTGCAGAAATCTCCGACATCATCCGCAAGCAGATCGAAAACTACGACAAGAAGGTTTCGGTCACTGAAACCGGTACGGTATTGACCGCCGGCGACGGGATCGCGCGCGTGTACGGCCTGGCTGGCGCCATGGCTGGTGAGCTGCTCGACTTTGAAGGTGCTGGCGGCCAAAAAGTCCAAGGCATGGTGCTCAACCTCGAAGAAGACAACGTCGGTGTCGCCTTGCTTGGTCGGTTCGAATCGGTTCGCGAAGGCGACATCGTGCGCCGCACCAAACGCATCGTTGAAGTTACCGTCGGTGAAGAACTCATCGGTCGCGTGGTCAACGCCATCGGCGAACCCATCGACGGCGGCGCGCCGCTGGTTGGCACGCACAAACGCCAAGTTGAAATTAAAGCTCCGGGCATCATTGCTCGTAAATCGGTGCACGAACCGATGCAAACCGGCATGAAGGCCGTCGACTCGATGATTCCAATCGGTCGTGGCCAACGCGAATTGATCATTGGTGACCGTGGTACCGGCAAAACCGCTATCGCGATCGACGCCATCATCAATCAAAAAGGCCAGAACATGCAGTGCTTCTATGTCGCCATCGGACAGAAGCAATCGACGGTGGCTACCGTTGTGGATCGTCTGCGCAAAGAAGGCGCGATGGAATACACCACGGTTATCGTCGCCGGCGCGTCGGAACCAGCTCCGTTGCAATTCATTGCACCGTACACTGGTGTCACGATGGCCGAATACTTCCGCGACAGCGGTCGTCACGCCCTCATTGTGTACGATGATCTTTCCAAGCAAGCGGTGGCCTACCGCCAATTGTCGTTGTTGTTGCGCCGCCCACCAGGTCGCGAAGCATACCCAGGCGACGTGTTCTTCATTCACAGCCGCTTGCTTGAGCGCGCTGCAAAAATGTCGGACAAAGAAGGCGGCGGTTCACTCACTGCGCTGCCGATCATTGAAACCCAAGCTGGCGACGTGTCGGCTTACATTCCAACCAACGTAATTTCGATTACCGATGGTCAGATCTTCCTCGAAGCTGACTTGTTCTACTCGGGTATTCGCCCGGCTGTGAACGTGGGTATTTCGGTGTCGCGCGTTGGTGGTGCTGCGCAAACTCCAGCAATGAAACAAATCGCAGGTCGTCTGCGCCTTGAACTTGCGTCGTATCGTGAAAAAGCTGCGTTCGCGCAGTTCGGTTCCGACCTCGACAAAGCCACCTTGGCGCAGTTGCAACGCGGTCAACGCATGACTGAATTGCTCAAGCAAGGCCAGTTCGCGCCGATGCCAATCGAAGAGCAAGTTGTGGTGATTTACGCCGGCACCAACGGTTTCATCGACAACCTCGAAATTGCCGACCTCGAACGCTACGAAAAAGAATTGCTGTCGTTCTTCAAAACCAGCAAAGCCGACATCATGTCGCAACTCAAGAGTGGCGCGAAGCTCAAAGGCGATCTCGAAACCGCCCTCAAAGCCGGCCTCGCTGAATTCGCCAAGCAATTCTCGCCTAGCGCGAAAGCGTAATCTCCATGCCGTCGTTAAAAGCCATTCGCAATCGTATCGGGTCGATCAAAAACACCCGGAAGATCACGCGCGCCATGAAGATGGTTTCGGCGGCAAAACTGCGCCGTGCGCAAGAAGCCATCATCGCAGCTCGGCCGTACGCGGCTGCGTTGTCGAAAGTGGTTTCCGAACTCTCGGCGGTTGCTGGCCCCGAGTCGCATCCACTGTTTCAATCGCACGACACCACCGGCCGTAAAGAACGCATCGCTCTGGTGTTGTTCACCTCGGATCGTGGTCTTGCTGGTGGCCTCAACAGTGGTGTCATCAAAGCAGCGGAACGCGCAATTCGCGAAGAATTCGTTGGCTGCGAAATCTCGCTGCGCACCATTGGTAAAAAATCCAACGGTCACTTCACCCGGCGCAATGCCAACGTGATCAGCTTTGATCTCGCGCCAACTGGGCCAACCGCGCTGACCTTAGCGCGCGAAACCTCCAGCGTGATCATCGACGATTTTATGAACGACAAAGTGGATCGCGTCTTTGCGATCTACAACGAGTTCAAAAGCGCAATTTCGCAAACTGTCACGATGAAACAAGTGCTGCCGGTCATCCCGGAAGTATTGTCCGTCGCGGACAAAGCCAAAGCTGCTGCCAGCGTGGTTGAACATGGCGAAAAAGCCAACGTCGATTTCATCTACGAACCGTCGAAGCAAGAATTGCTCACCCGCTTGGTGCCGCAATATGTGCAAATCGGTTTGTACCGCGCTGCGCTCGAAAACATCGCTTCCGAGTTCGGCGCCCGTATGACGGCAATGGAAAACGCAACCAACAACGCTGGCGACATCATTGGTCGCTTGACGCTGCAATACAACCGCGCTCGCCAAGCCTCGATTACCAAGGAACTCTTGGAAATCATCGGCGGCGCTGAAGCCCTTAAAGGCTAACTGCTCCACTTCCTATCTTTTCAATTCAGACCGACTGAAGACCCCGCTACACACGAGAAAACACCATGGCAACTGATATGTCTCCAAATTCGATGGGCCGCATTGTTCAAGTCATCGGCCCTGTGGTCGACGTTGCATTTGATTCGGCTGAATTGCCAGAAATCAACACCGCGCTGTTGGCGACCAATCCTTCGGTCGACAAACGCGAAGACAACCTGACCATCGAAGTTGCCCAACATCTCGGCGAACACATGGTGCGCTGCGTATCGATGGAAAGCACCGACGGTTTGGTCCGCGGTCAGCTGGTGAAAAACACCGGCGCACCGATCTCGGTGCCCGTTGGTAAAGGCGTGCTCGGTCGCATTCTCAACGTCATCGGCGAGCCGGTTGACGAAATGGGCCCAGTGAAGTTTGAAAAACGCCTGCCGATTCACCGCGCAGCGCCAAAGTTCATCGATCAAAGCGTGAACGTTGAAATGTTTGAAACCGGCATCAAGGTGATCGACTTGCTCGCACCGTATCGCCGGGGTGGCAAGATTGGTTTGTTCGGTGGTGCCGGCGTCGGTAAAACCGTGCTCATCCAAGAACTCATCAACAACGTTGCTAAAAAATCGGGTTCGTCCTCGGTGTTCGCTGGCGTTGGCGAGCGTACTCGCGAAGGTAACGACTTGTTCCACGAACTGGCCGAAGCCAAGACCTCGGACGGTACCTCGGTGTTGTCGAAAACCGCCTTGGTGTTCGGTCAAATGAACGAACCGCCTGGTGCCCGCGCTCGTGTTGCACTCTCGGCCCTCACCATTGCCGAATACTTCCGTGACGTTGAAAAACAAGACTTGTTGTTGTTCATCGACAACATCTTCCGTTTCACCCAAGCCGGTTCGGAAATGTCCGCGCTCTTGGGTCGGATTCCATCGGCCGTTGGTTATCAACCAACGTTGTCGACGGAAATGGGCGGTCTGCAAGAACGCATCACCTCGACCAAAGACGGTTCGATTACTTCGGTACAAGCGATTTACGTACCTGCCGACGACTTGACCGACCCGGCCCCTGCAACGGCCTTCGCTCACTTGGACGCCACCACGGTGCTCAACCGCGCGATTACCGAAAAGGGCATTTACCCGGCTGTCGATCCACTCGACTCGACCTCGACGATTCTCACCCCAGCCGTGGTTGGCGAGAAGCACTACAAAGTGGCTCGCGAAGTGCAAAAAGTTTTGCAACGCTACAAAGACTTGCAAGACATCATCGCGATTCTCGGGATGGACGAATTGTCGGAAGACGACAAGCTCGCCGTATCGCGCGCTCGCAAAATCGAGAAGTTCATGGGCCAACCGTTCCACGTCGCAACGACGTTCACCGGTATGGAAGGCATCTTCTGCAGCAAAGAAGATACCGTTCGTTCGTTTGCCGAGATTCTCGAAGGCAAGTGCGACGAGTTGCCAGAGCAGGCATTTGAAATGACTGGCACCATTGGTGATGTGCGGGCCAAAGCCGCCGAAATCGCCAAGAAAAACTAGCCTTCAACGTCCTACGCATCGCGACTGGGTTCGTTGTCGCTTGCGCTTCCGGTCCTCACGTACAGGAGTACGCTGCGGTCCGGTTCGCACTCCGCCTTCCCATTCGCGCGCTTTGGACCTTGAGTGTGACTAGCGGTTCATACATTTTGGAATTCGCAGTTTGCACTTTTCAGAATTCGCGGCACGTTTTGGAATCGCAGTTTGCACGTTTTGTTTGAGTAGTAAGAAACCGAATCTCAACGGAGAATCACCATGGCTGCAGCACATACACTTCCGACTTTCTTAGGCGTCAACTTGGTAACGCCGAAGGGCGTTGTTGCGCATACCGAAACGGATGCGATTGTGGCGCCGGGTGAACTCGGCGAATTTGAACTGTTGCCGGGGCACGTGCCGTTGTTAACTGCGCTGCGCCCAGGTGTGCTCACTCTCGGTGAAAAGAGCGCCACTCGGTACGCTGTATCCAGCGGCTACCTCCGCGTCGATCCCGATGGCAGCGCCGAAATCCTCGTCGAGCAAGCCGAACTCGCAGCCGAGATCAAAGTCGAAGAAGCCCGCGCCGATCTCAAATCTGCCGAAGCCGAACTCGCCAAGTGGGGCGACAAACCAACCGATGGCGAGTGGAAAAACATCCTCCACCGCATCGACTGGGCCAAAGCTCGCCTCGACGCCGCTGCTGCTGGGTAGGATCAATTGTAGGACCGCACCGATGACGCGAGCAATGCTCGGCTAGGAGTGCTCGCAGTGTTGGTGGATGACTATGAGCGAATTCACCACGCTATTGAAGCGGCTGTTGTGGTGTGAACGCAGCGCAGCGGTAGGAGGCAAGCAGTGCAGCGCTTCAGTGCAGCACGCGAGCTGGTGGGAGTGGGGCGCCGCCTTCTTTGGCGACGCGCAGTTGCTCGTAGATGACGGCGGGGAGAACGCTGCCGAGGGTCAGCACGATTTGTCCGACGGCTCGAATCAAGGGGAGCATGAGATGACGCTGCGGCATTTCGTCAATTTCAATGAATTTTCGATCGGTGTGCGAACCAGTGAATTCGAGCAACAAGTATTGCAGGCCGAACTGGACCGTAAAGACAATCGCAACTGCGAAAAATATTTGCATGCGATTGCCGACGGTGAGTTCAGCGCTGCGGCGCATCGAAGCACGAATGCCGAGTCGTTCGGCTAGTGTGACGGGGATGACAATTAGGTAGGTAGTGAAAACGACGATGCCG